>CAKZNY010000379.1 GCA_937132145.1 uncultured Paracoccaceae bacterium
CCTACCGTAGCAACAATGATTAAAGTGGCTACCGGATAAGTCGAGGTTACCAAAAGTCCCACCAAAACCGCCTCTGATTGCATTGGCAGAATCGTCGCAGCCACCAGGGCCGCGAAGAAGAGGCCTATATAAGCGATCATGGATCAATCATTGTCGGTAGACAGCACTCTAGGGTGGCACCACCACTTTGCCAAAGGCAGCCACCCGCGCCATATTCAAAGGCAAATTTAAGAACACCGGTCATCATGCGTCTCGTATACATAAATTTCTAATGGCAGCAAGGTCCGTATAGCCGACTTCTGGTGTCCCTAAACGCTAATTATTCCTGAGTGAAAGCGTCAAATGACTGCTTTGAGCGGTCGTTCGAGGTTTTCCAAATGATATCGAAACTATTTCCTTTAATTACGAAAGTTTTTAAAGGAAAGGCAAGCCCATTGAATACCTATCCCTGTATGAGATAGATAGCGGTATCAGGTCACCTACTGGAGTTAACAAAACAATGACAATGCTGGGAACTTTCCTAAAGCCAATGCATCGCGAGGGAATAAAATTTGTGTCCTTCTTTGCAATCGTCACTGCATTACTGTTTTTGCTTTCAAATATATTAGGATGGATCGGCGTTGTGTTGACCGTCTGGTGTTACTATTTTTTTCGCGACCCCAAGCGGACCACACCGACAAGAGAGGGGCTGATCGTAAGCCCTGCGGACGGTGTTATATCCTTGATTGAAAAAGCTGTGCCGCCCGCTGAACTAGGGATGTCTGAGCATGCATTGACCCGTGTCAGTGTCTTTATGAATGTCTTCAACTGCCATGTGAACCGTGCGCCAATTGCAGGGAATATTAAAGCCATAGCTTATCGACCGGGCAAGTTTTTCAACGCTTCGCTAGATAAGGCAAGCGTGGACAATGAACGCAACAGCCTGTGCATTGAAATGTCTGACGGTCGCCAAATCGCCGTCGTCCAGATTGCGGGGCTGGTTGCCCGACGCATTGTATGTTTTGTCGCAGAGGACCAAACTCTGCAAACTGGAGAGCGGTTTGGTCTTATCCGCTTTGGCTCACGTCTGGATGTTTACTTACCTGACGGGGTAGAGCCGCAGGTCGCCATCGGGCAAACCATGGTGGCGGGCGAGACTGTCCTGGCCGATCTGCAATCGCGAGAGCCCGTTCGGGAGGGGCGCACAGGTTGATCCATGAATAAAAAAATCAGAAAGCCCAAAGTAGAATTGCCTATTGTTCAGCTTCTTCCGAATCTGATGACGATTGCTGCAATTTGTGCCGGACTAACTGCGATACGGTTCGGAATTCAGGGGAATTTTCCACTTGCAGTGCTACTTATTCTGATTGCCGGCGTGCTGGACGGGCTCGACGGGCGTGTGGCCCGATTACTGAAAAGCGAAAGTGAATTCGGGGCAGAACTTGACTCTCTGGCCGATTTTTTAAATTTCGGTATTGCTCCGGTTTTTCTGATGTATCTGTGGGCTTTACAGGATATGCGGAGCGCTGGCTGGATCTCGGTGCTTATTTTCGCGGCTTGCAGCGTCATTCGGCTGGCTCGTTTCAATGTGGACAACAAATCTGATACCACTGTGGAGGATAAACGGTTTTTCGTAGGCGTGCCTTCGCCTGCAGGAGCCTTGCTGGTAATGCTGCCCATGTTCATTTCATTCCAATGGCCGGAAGCTCCGCTCATCCCCGACGGCCTGATAATTCTCTATATAATCTTCGTGGGTATTCTTTTAATTTGCCGTATTCCAACATGGTCGTTCAAAACTATGACCATATACGGCGATAATATAAAATTCTTTCTGGTCGGCTTCGTTGTTGTTATCTCGGCACTCCTAACCTACCCGTGGATAACGTTGATCGTTGTGAATTTGGTGTATCTGGCTGGAATCATCTGGGCTTGGCGGGCTTCCAAAAAGCCCGAAAAACACACGCATTCTCACCAATAACCACTACATGGCGCATATCTGCCGGTTGCGCGCGATATAGCGAACGTCGGGAATCCCCCATTCTAGTCGCTGTTTGAAAGGCAGCTTTGTCCGGTGGGTTCAACGGGTGAGCGCAACACTTTAATCTTTATGGAAAGATGGAGTGTTAGGAATGAAGTATCGTCGGCGCATATTTTTTACGGACAAACAGAAGTCAGAGATATGGGATAGATGGCAGCGCGGAGAGTCGATGAGCTCAATCGGGCGCGGTTTTGAACGCGCGTCTTCATCGATTTATCCGCTGTTGGCCCGCACGGGTGGCATCCGTCCACCCGATCGCAATAGATCCCACTTAGCTTTAACACTTGCGGAACGCGAAGAGATATCGAGAGGTCTTTGTGCCGAGCAATCGCTGCGGTCAATTGCGCGAACTTTAAAGCGTTCTGCGTCGACGATCTGCCGCGAAGTCAGACGTAATGGCGGTATACGGCAGTATCGTGCTACGGCGTCTGACCAAGCGGCATGGGATCGCGCTTTGCGTCCCAAGGTTTGCAAGTTGGCTTGTCACCCTGACTTAAGCAAGACAGTGTCACGTAAGCTGCGCCGTAAGTGGTCGCCAGAACAGATTTCTGGTTGGCTGAAACGCGCGTTTCCCAAGGAGCTTCACAAACAGGTGTCACATGAAACGATATATCGAAGCCTTTATATACAGGCGCGTGGCGTTCTGAAAAAGGAATTGCTTGAACATCTGCGTGCTAAACACACGATCCGTAGATCAAAGCATGCAAGCCTCAAGCGTAACGGGTTAGGACAAATCAAGAATGCCGTGTCGATCAGCGAAAGACCCGCATCCGTCGAGGATCGGGCGGTGCCTGGGCATTGGGAAGGGGACCTGATTGGCGGCTCGAAGAACAGCTATATTGCGACACTTGTCGAGCGACATTCCCGCTATGTGATGCTGGTGAAGGTTGCCAATAAAGATACCGAAAGTGTTGTGTCTGCGCTGATCAAACAATCGCAAAGATTGCCCAGAGAGCTATACAAAACCCTGACGTGGGATCGCGGCAAAGAGCTGGCGGATCACCCAAGATTGACGCTGGCGACAAAAGTAGACGTCTACTTTTGTGATCCTCAATCACCTTGGCAACGCGGATCAAATGAAAATACCAATCGCCTACTAAGGCAATATTTGCCGCGTGGAACCGATTTGTCTGTGCATTCCCAAGCTAAACTCAGCGCTATCGCCCGTCAGCTCAATGAGCGGCCAAGAAAGACCTTGCAATACCAAACACCAGCAGAGAAGTTCGCAGAGTGTGTTGCATCGATCAGTTGAACCCACCGGACAATGCAGACGTGGCTCCTTAGGGCGGAAAGCGGACATTGTATGCTCCGCCATATAGTTTGGACACTTGAACGGAAAGCAGGACTTCACTGC
>CAKZNY010000380.1 GCA_937132145.1 uncultured Paracoccaceae bacterium
CAATTGGATACGTCACGCCACAAGAAGCAGAGGAGACCTTCTATGCAAACATGAATACCCTTGATAAAGTCGCTTAAGTTTTGAACAAAACACTCTCCGGTAAACCCAGGGCGGCTCAGTACATTAAGTACACTCAAAACGCGAACCTACCGACATCAGTCGGTAGTCGTTCAGTGATGATCCCGTTCAAATTCAATCAATCCCTCCGGCGGGTTATTTCGAAGGTAAACCTTCGCTGACTGGGCCATGGCGCAAGGGTGTTCCTTCACCATCAAATTCTGAGAAACGTGGTAAATTGTCGGCGATATCAAACCATGAGATGCGTTCTGAATCGAAGGCGTGACCGCTTGGTATAAGAATATCGGGGTTGTCGAAAGTGCTGATATGAATTTCGAAGATAGGCCCACCCTGAGTGCTGCTAACACCTTCCCATGTTAGGGGTGTCCCGCAGTTGCCACAAAATGCACGGCCCACACCTTCTGAAGATTCGTAGATTTTACGTTCATCACCGCTAAACTGAACCTGATCGGCCATATACCCCGCCAAGGTGACGACTGCTCCGCCAGTGTGCTTGCGACAACTCTTGCAGTGGCAGTAGTTTACGCCAAAAGTCTCGCCAGTGGTTTCATATCGAACAGCCCCGCACATGCAACCGCCTGTCATTGTCGTATCTTTAGTCATCCCGTTTCCCATCATCTATTTCAAAGCTCAATTTATGTCTAAAGCCTTTTGCATGAAGACCTTAAGCGGAACAGTATCAAGCGCGTTTAAGTGAGTGCTTTCGAGTATTATATAGGGTGCTGCATGCTCTTCATGTGCTTGCAACCACCGATCAACGCAAAGACACCACCGATCACCATCTTTCAATCCGGCAAACCCATATTCAGGACGAGGGGTCGAAAGGTCGTTTCCGAGATATTTGGAAAAAGCCAGGAACTCTTTGGTGACTTGGACACAAACAGTGTGTTTCCCTGTATCGGTCGCACCTGTGTTGCAGCAGCCATCGCGAAAGAAACCAGTTATTGGAGATGTGGAACATGGTTTAAGTTTTTCGCCGAGGACATTTAAACTTTCGTCCATTACAATTTGATGATCACTCATAGTTTATCTTTCCGCTTATGAATCAAAGCCTAGCATACACGTAAAACAGAACATTTATGTAGTGCAAATCGGATCATCGTCCAACAATTTGATTCAGCCCCATGACTTGGTCCATCCCTATAGTTAGGAAGCGGAGGATCAATCTTTGAATGAACTCGCGGGGCGAGCGCCGATTGCGCCTCGGATACAAGCCGTTCACGGGCACTTCGAGGTTGATATACTCACCAAAAGTGACTATTTACGAAGTCCGGTCGCAGCCTACCCGGTCAAAACAGGGATACCTCTTATGAAAACTATCGTAATCTGCTCTGGCGGATTAGATTCCGTTTCGCTTGCGCATAAAGTTGCCGCGGAACACACGCTCCATGGACTTTTGTCTTTTGACTATGGCCAGAGGCACAAGAAAGAATTGGACTTCGCCGCAAACTGTGCCGCGCGCCTAAATGTGCCGCATGAAATTATAGATATTCGCGCCATAGGTCGAAGCCTCGGCGGGTCAGCGTTGACGGACGACATCGATGTACCCGACGGACACTATGAAGAAGAATCCATGCGGGTAACCGTAGTTCCAAATCGCAACGCAATCATGCTGGCAATTGCGTTCGGAGTTGCGGCCGCGCAAAATGCTGATGCGGTTGCCGCAGCGGTCCATGGCGGGGATCATTTCATATATCCTGATTGCCGCCCCGGTTTTATCGACGCCTTCCAGACGATGCAGCAGCATGCGCTTGAGGGCTACGCAAACGTCAAACTTTACACGCCGTATGTGAATGGGTCCAAAGCCGATATCGTAACGGATGGCGCGGCGCACCAGACACCTTTTGCCGATACGTGGTCCTGCTATAAGGGTGGTGAAAACCACTGTGGGCGATGCGGGACTTGCGTTGAACGTCGCGAGGCATTTCACATAGCGAACATAACCGACCCGACAGTTTATGATGACCCGGATTTTTGGCTTACGGCCACCGCAAAGGCAGGTGAATGATGTACAGGATCACCAAAGAGTTTCACTTTTCTGCATCCCACCAGCTAAAAGACCTGCCTGCAGATCATCAGTGCGCCCGTTTGCATGGGCACAACTATATTGTGGTGGTAGAGTTGTCAGGCGAAACACTTAATGAGCACGGGTTCGTCCGCGATTATGCTGAACTCTCTCCGCTAAAACATTATATTGATGATGAATTGGATCACCGCCACTTGAACGATGTTCTAGGGGATGATCACGTCACGGCCGAGAGGCTGGCAAAGCACTTCTATGACTGGTGCAAAGCGCGCTTGCCGGAAACCTCGGCGGTTCGGGTTAGCGAAACTCCCAAGACATGGGCGGAATATCGACCTTGACCAGCGAACGTATATCCGAAATTCGTGTCAGCGAAATCTTCGGCCCGACTATTCAGGGCGAAGGCGTGCTTATCGGCATGCCCACGATATTTGTGCGCACCGGTGGCTGTGATTACCGTTGTTCGTGGTGCGACAGTCTTCACGCCGTCGACACCAAGTACCGCGATCAGTGGTTGGCGATGACAACGGATGCGGTTTGGCAAAAAATCACCGATCTTTCGGGGGGGAAGCCGGTAATGGTGACGCTGTCTGGCGGAAATCCGGCGATTCAACCACTTGGTGAACTGATCGAGCGCGGGCACGATTCTGGCTACCAATTCGCCTTGGAAACTCAAGGGTCCGTATCGAAAAGCTGGTTTGCTGATCTTGACGTTCTTGTGCTTAGCCCCAAGCCACCCTCCAGCGATATGACGACCGATTGGGCCGCGTTTGATACCTGCCTTCTCGCTGCCGGACCTAATCCCGAGATCGTTTTGAAAATCGTAATTTTTGATGACGCGGATTACGCTTATGCCAGACAGACAGCCGCGCGCTATCCGCAGTTGCCGGTTTTTCTGCAACCAGGTAATCATACACCACCTCCGGCCGATGAGGACGACTTTGCGATCGACCAAGAAGGCGTGACGGAAAAGATGCTTTGGTTGATTGACAAAGTCACGCAAGATCGATGGTTTGAAGCGCGGGTTTTACCACAACTGCATGTTATGCTCTGGGGCAACAAGCGCGGAGTCTAATTTGTAAAGGAAAGGAACACCAATGACTAAAAAAGACATTTATGGCGATCTGAAGCAACTTGGTAGCGCCACCGTTCTTCCCGAAAGCCCTGAAAAAGCCGTGCTGGAGCGCGTCCCGAACCCGCAGGAGGGCACAGCTTATTGCGTGCGCTTTACTGCGCCGGAGTTTACGTCGCTCTGCCCGATGACAGGACA
>CAKZNY010000381.1 GCA_937132145.1 uncultured Paracoccaceae bacterium
CGACCCGGATTTGGATTTAGGGGCGTTTGACCAACTCTGGCGCGCGGCAAAAGAAGATGCCGGTTTACCCTAAATGCAATCCATTGCATAAGCCCCGCACAGAAAACCCTTAACGAACGAGCGTTCCAATGCATGACATCCGTATGATCCGCGACAATCCCGAAGCTTTTGATGCGGGTCTTGCTCGTCGGGGTTTGTCTGCGATGTCTGCCGAAATTCTGGCGATTGACAGTGCACGGCGCGCGAAAATTCAGGCCGCCGAGGAAGCATTAGCCGCGCGCAAAGCGGCCAGCAAGTTGGTCGGTGCGGCGAAGGCTAAAGGCGACGAGGCGGAGTTTGAACGGCTTCGCGCGCTGGTTGGCGACAAAAAGGCCGAGATTGCCAAGTTGGAAGAGGAATCCAAGGCTGAGGATGCTCGGCTTAATGAATTACTGATGGGCATCCCGAACATTCCGGCCGATGACATTCCCGATGGTGTGGACGAGAGCGATAATGTCGAGGTGAAGAAGCACGGCTCGCGTCGCAATTTCGCCTTTGATCCCAAGGAGCATTACGAGGTTGCAGGGGCTGCGGCTGGTCTCGACTTCGCGCTGGCGGCCAAGTTGTCGGGTTCCCGTTTCATGGTGCTAAGCGGCGCAATGGTCCGCATGCACCGCGCGTTGGCGCAGTTCATGCTGGACACCCACATCGACAAAAACGGCCTTAGCGAAATGTGGGTGCCGGTGCTGGTGCGCGACGAGGCGATGTATGGCACAGGGCAATTGCCCAAGTTTGCCGAGGACAGCTACCGCACCGAAAACGGCTGGTGGCTGATCCCGACCGCCGAGGTGCCATTGACCAACGTGGTCGCGGGCGAAATCGTGGACGAGGCAACCCTGCCCCGCCGGATGATGGCGCACACCCAGTGCTTCAGGTCCGAAGCCGGTTCCGCTGGCCGTGATACCGCAGGAATTTTGCGCCAACACCAATTCGAGAAGGTCGAGATGGTAACGATTTCGCGCCCCGAAGACAGCGCCGCAGAACTGAAACGTATGCTAGGTTGCGCCGAGGGCATTCTTGAAGCGCTGAACATTCCGTATCGCACGTTGGTTCTATGCACAGGCGACACAGGTTTCGGCATGCGTCAAACCTTCGACATCGAGGCTTGGCTGCCCGGCCAAAACACCTACCGCGAGATATCATCCTGCTCCATCGCCGGTGATTTTCAGGCGCGTCGGATGAATGCCCGCTATCGCCCCGAGGGAGGTAAGCCGGAATTTGTGCATACGCTGAACGGGTCCGGCCTAGCCATTGGACGGACGTTGATTGCGGTGGTGGAGAACTACCAGCAAGAGGACGGCTCGATCACTATTCCTGACGTTTTGCAAGCGTATATGGGGGGAAATACAGTAATCACGCCGGAAGGAACGCTGGCGTAACCCGCAAAACGAAGAACACAACCGCCGAGCGCGCAGCGAGGCCTCGCCCAACGGGAAGGGGTTTCGATTTGCGTGCAAATCGACGACCCTGACGGGCGGGAGAACCGCTTTCGTGAAAGGACCGTTGTCGACCGTCGCTGGTGTGGCCAACGATCGGATCTGCGGCCCCATCGCCCCGTTTTAACGCTCAAACCACACCGTGCAAACGGGTTTTGCTTGTCGAGGCGCGCGCCTGCGACTAGAACAATCGTGAAATGGTAATGAAAGTCCCGAAATGCGCATTTTGATAACGAATGATGATGGTATCACCGCCCCCGGTTTAGCCGTGATGGAGGCCATTGCGGCCGATCTCGCTGGTCCTGACGGGGAAGTCTGGGTCGTCGCCCCGGCGTTCGAGCAATCCGGTGTCTCGCACTGCATTTCCTACATCCGCCCGATGATGTTGCAAAAAATGGGCGAACGGCGCTATGCGGTCGAAGGCTCACCTGCCGATTGTATACTGGCCGGACTGTTCGAAATTTTGAAAGACAATCCGCCGGATTTGATCCTGTCGGGGGTTAACCGCGGCCATAACGTCGCCGAGGATACGCTTTATTCCGGCACAATCGGTGGCGCGATCGAGGCGACTTTGCACGGCTTTAAGGCCATCGCCATGTCGCAGTATTACAACCGTGGCAACGCGATCATGGATGACCCGTTCGAGGCCGCGCGCGTCCACGGCGCCGATATTTGCCGCCGCCTGCTGGCCGATGCCAAGTGGCATGACCAACCCTACGGCGTATTTTATAACATCAACTTTCCCGCTGTTCCCGCGGATCAAACCAAAGGGATCAAGGCCACCGTGCAAGGGCAGCGCCCAACGGGATCTTTCGGCGTGGAGCCACATATTGCCCCTAACGGGCGGCGGTATTTGTGGATTTCGGCCAACCCGGAAAACACCAGTTCGCCCAAAGGGTCCGATGCGCGGGAAGCCGCCGAGAACTGGATCACCATCACCCCGCTTCGCGCCGATATGACTGCGCACGATGTGGTTTCAGACTTGTCGGAGCTGTTTTAAGCCATGGACCAAAACGAAAAACGCATGCAGTTTATATTGACGCTACGCAGCAAAGGGATCTCGGATCCAGCTGTGCTGGCGGCGATGGAAAGCACCCCCCGCAATTTGTTTCTGGAGGGGATATTCAAGGAGCGCGGTTACGAGGATCGCCCGCTACCAATCGGAAGCGGGCAAACGGTCAGCCAGCCATCGATTGTAGCAAAAATGACCGAAGCGTTGGAATTAAACAGTCGTTGCAAAGTGTTAGAGGTTGGAACGGGGTCCGGGTATCAGGCCGCAATCCTCTCTAAACTCGTGCGCCGCGTTTATACGGTAGAGCGCCACCGCCCCTTGGCAAGGGCTGCTCGGGCCTTGTTCCAGCAGCTCGATTACAGCAATATCACCGTGGTTACGGGGGACGGCTCGCTTGGTTTACCCGAACAGGCCCCGTTTGATCGTATCATACTGACAGCCGCCGCCGAAGACCCGCCCGCCAATCTGTTAGCACAGTTAAAAGTCGGTGGAATCATGGTTTTACCGGTCGGGCAGACGGACACTGTGCAAGCGATGATAAAGGTGGTAAAAACCGAGAACGGCTTGGAATACACCGAGCTTGGAGAGGTCCGGTTCGTCCCGTTACTTGCAGGGGTGGCAAAGGACACAGAGCATTGAGTAGCGCCTGAAATTGGGCAAACGAGCATAGGTATTATAATGAAATACATTGGTAGACGCACCCGAATTGCCGTTATTTTGCTGGCAACGGGTTTTCTTTCCGCTTGTGAGGGGTTTGATATTCCCGAATTCCGCATGCCTGATCTGGGATTTAACACCTCTGCCGCACCCGTTATTGATCGCCCGCTGCCTGACAGTCGGGGCGTGATTACGTATGAAACCTATCAGGTCATGATCGCTCGCACGGGTGACACCGTTATGACAATGGCGCAGCGCATCGGCATGTCGCCTGACGAGTTGGCGCGCCATAACGGCCTTTTGATCGGCTATGTTCCGCGTGTAGGCGAAGTTCTGGCGCTGCCACGCAATGTCGGCGGTTCCGTCGTTGGTAGCCCGTCTGGCTGGACGCCGGATTTGGCGATCACGGCGATTGATAATGCCGCGGGCGGCGCGATCGAGGTGACGCAACCATCCCTTGGCCGCCCTGACGAGCCCCTCCGCCACCGTGTTGAATCCGGCGATTCCGCCTATTCCATCGCGCGTCTTTACAATGTTTCGGTAACGGCTCTGGCCTCGTGGAACGGCCTTGGCCCTGATCTGGATGTCCGTATCGGGCAAGAACTGATCATCCCCGTGCCAGACACCTCGCGCACAACGGCGGCGCCTGTTGCACCTGCCGCTACGCCTATTGCCGCCCCGACACCAACGCCCCCTGCGCCAGTCGCGCCGGTGGCACCTGCCCCGTCGTCAGCCACAGGCTTTATGGTACCCGTCGATGGCACCATTTTGCGCCCCTATAATCAGCAAGCCGGACGCGACAAGAATGACGGTATTGATTACGCCGCCCCCGCTGGATCAGACGTGCGTGTGGCAGCCGACGGCGTTGTTGCGCTGGTATCCACCTCCACCGGTGGTCTGGGCACGATTATTCTGGTGCGCCACGCCAACGATATCCTCACGATTTATGGCCGCGTGGACAAAGTCACCGTTGCCAAAGGCGATGCCGTCCGGCGCGGGCAAGTCATCGGAGTGGTTGCAGCAGGCGACCCAGCCACGATGCATTTCGAGATCCGCAAAGGCACCGACAGCGTCGATCCCGCCCCTTACATGAAGTAATGGGGCCGCCCCCTTTCAATGAACGCAATGTAGGGTGCGTGGTTTCCACGCACCGTTACAACAATTATCCCCCCGCAATGGCGCGTGGATTTCGGAACCCCAAACTCCGCCGTTGCAGAAAGAGGATGGCTCCTATCTGATGTA
>CAKZNY010000382.1 GCA_937132145.1 uncultured Paracoccaceae bacterium
GACATCTGAAGCCGATCTTGGCCTGCCATGGAACTGGCGCATTGGTCCGGCCAGTGCAGCGCCCTCCGACCCGCTGATGAACGCACAAAGTTTCACACCAAATGGCCGCGGTCTAAAACCCTTTGCGCCGGCACAATTGCGGATGCGGCGCGAAGCCAATGGTGATCTCGGTTTACGCTGGATGCGTTGCGACCGCTCCCTCTCGGCTGACAGCTGGGTGCTGACCGATGTTCCGATGTCGGAGGCCACCGAGATCTATGATCTGGAAGTCTTGTCCGGAGCAACCGTCAAGCGATCCTTGACCGTTGCCAGCCCCGCCGTCACCTACACCGCCGCCATGCAGACAGCGGATTTTGGCGGGCCGGTCACCAGCCTCTCTGTCCGCATCTACCAGATCGGGGCGCTCGGCCAAGGCGTGCCGCGCATCGAAAACCTCATCCTCAAGGAAAGCCTATGACCAACACCCCAAACCTTGCCCTGCCCTATCTGGCCGCTGCGCAGGCCCAGAAACATGTCACCGTTAACGAGGCGCTGGGCTTGATTGATGCACTTACCCAACTTGCAGTAAATTCTGTCGGCGCCACATCTCCGCCCGCAACGCCGGCCGAGGGCAAGTGTCACGTTATCGGAGCGAATGCCACTGGTGCATGGTCCAGTTGGGATGACAGCATTGCCCTCTATTCGGGCGGGGCGTGGTTACGCCTGATCCCGCAGCCCGGCTGGAAAGCATGGGATGTATCTGCGGGCGAGTTGCTGATCTGGTCCGGTAACGCTTGGGGCAGTTATTCTCCGAGCCTGCAGAATCTCGCTGGCATCGGGATCGGCACCAATTCGGATGCCACCAACAAGCTATCGGTCTCTGCAATCGCTACCCTGCTCAATCATGCCGGCAACGGCCACCAGCTCAAGATCAACAAATCCGCAAGCACCGATACCGCAAGCCTACTATTCCAGACCAACTGGTCAGGGCGCGCCGAGATGGGCACCGCGGGAAACGATGATTTTTCGATAAAAGTCAGTGCAGACGGCAGCAGTTTTCGCGAGGGGCTGCGCATTGATCGCAATACCGGCGCGGTGAGTTTTCCGAGTGGCATGGAGCCGGAACGCCACAGCGTCGGCAGCATTACCAAAGCAGGCGGATCGGACTGGTGGGGCGCGGTTGATCCCTTCACCCTGAGCTATAGTTCTTCCTCCCAGCAAGCGCTCTCGCAAAACCGGATGTTTTTTCTGGCCTTCCACGTCGATCGCCCGATCCAGCTGCTCGGCGCCTTCGTTTCCCTGAACGTAGCCTCGACAACAGCGGGCGCGCTGCTGCGCTGTGGCATCTACAAGCTTGGTGCCCCGAACGGCGATCTCTGGGATATCGGGGGTCGGGTGGCAGATTTCGGAACCCTGCCCGCCGATGTCGCCGGCAACAAGGTGTTCGATCTGGCAACACCGCAAACAATTACAAAAGGCTGGTATGTAGCAACGATGGGCGTCAGCGGTGCCGGGGCTTACGCGCGCTATGCCCGCTGGATGACGCCCGGCCTGACCCGTTTCTATCCCCATAGCAGCGGCACAAGCGCCTATCCCCAGACTGTCGCCCCGCAAGTCTATCTTTATGCAAGTTCCAGCAATGCCGAGATCACCGGCGGCCTGCCGGCAAGCTGGCCATCCAATCCCGTCACCACCATGAACTCGACCAACAACTGGGTCTACCAGATGGTCTTCCCGAAATGGCGCGAAGTCTGAACGAGACCAACATGAAAGGAGCCCCCATGACCCCGCCCAAACTTGAAGCAGGTTTCGTGCGCATGCCCGAGGATGAATTCGAAGCCATGCTGGCCCGTGCCGCCGAGCAGGGTGCACAAAGGGCCTTGGCCAATGTCGGTCTTGATGGTCCCGAAGCCGCGATTGATATCCACGATCTGCGCACACTTTTGGACAGCCTGCGCATGGCGCGCCGCACCGCCTGGCAGACCATCATCCGTCTGATGACAACCTGCCTGCTGCTTGCCCTGATGGCCGGCATTGCCGTGAGGCTAAAACTGTTTGGCTGATACCGGCCCAAATCATCTCAACCATATGCCCGCCAACCGGCGGTTTTCTTTTATCCGGAGCCCTTATGACCACTCATTACTTCGCCAATTGGCGCAATGTCCCCAAAACCCTCTGGCGCTGGCCGAATTTCAGCCCCGAGGAAATCGCCTGTCGCGGTGATGGCACAATCCGCATTGATGAGGCCGCGCTCGACAGGCTGCAGGCGTTACGGGACCGTCTCGGCGTGCCACTGATCGTCAATTCGGCCTACCGCAGTCCCGAGTATAATCGACAGGTCGGTGGAGTAAAACACTCCATGCATCTGCAGGGAGCAGCGTTCGATATTTCTATGGCAAACCATGATCCGGAAGACTTCGAGAAAGCGGCCCGCGCCGTTGGCGTCACAGGGTTCGGCTTCTATCCCCGCCCGAACTTCATGCATATCGATACCGGCCGTGCCCGCCAGTGGGGCGATCCGTTTCCACCGCGTTTGAGCCGTTTTGCCCCCGAGCAGCCGCAGCTTCGCGAAAGCCTGACGGAATCCCGCACCATGAAAGGCGGGGGCGCCGCCGGTGTTGCCACACTCAGTGCGGCGGGCGTCGAGGTGGTGCAGCAGGCCGTGGCCGACACGCAATCGGCTCTCCAGCCGCTGATCCCGTATCTCGATACCCTGCGCTGGGTATTCATTGCCGCGGCTCTGGTCGGAATTGCGGTGACCATCTACGCCCGCTGGGACGACTGGCGAAAGGGGCGGCGCTGATGGGACTGCTCATCGCATGGATCTCCGGCAGCCGGTTAATGCTGGCTGTCGGAAAGTGGGGCGCCATTGCCCTCACAATATCCCTGTTCTTGCTATCCCTGCGCCGCTCCGCCGAGCGCGCCGGGAGGCTGGCGGAAAATCTTGAAAATCAGGAGAAAACAAATGAAATTCAACGCCGAATGCTTGAGGCGGGGGCCCGTCGCCCTCGCAATCGTGACGAGCTTGTTGAGCGCTTGCACGACGGTAAGTTCTGAACCGGTTGTCGGAGTGTGTCCGCCAGTGGTGGAATATGACGTTGGGTTCCAGGTAAGGGCGGCTGAGGAAGTGCAGTCTTTGCCGGAGGGATATGCGGTCGTGGAAATGTTGAGCGATTATGCTGTCATGCGGGAGCAGGCGCGCGCGTGTCTGGTTCGATAGACCTGCGTTTCAGCGTTGTCGGGCGGGCCGTATATTCTGGACGGTCTGCAGCGTTTAAGTCCTAGGTGCCAAGTGGTCAGCCAATCTAAACTTGTGATCACGAAATTACGGTAAATGGGCGATAACGTTGAGCGGCGGGCTTCTGATATGAAGTGTTATCGGGCATCTAAGCGCGAATTAGGCAGAATTCTTTGTACGAGTGCGCCAATATCAAAATAGAAGGAAAAAACACCTATTAGCCTTTGAGGATCCGCTTGAGGTTC
>CAKZNY010000383.1 GCA_937132145.1 uncultured Paracoccaceae bacterium
GGCGGCTTGCGCCAAGGCCTTCTCGGGTGTTTTGGTGGAAAACGCATTCAGCGTATCCGCCGCGTCAATCGCGTCCAGATAGCTTTGCGTCAGCTCAACCGAGGTCAACTCGCCTGTGCGCATGGCACCGCGGGCACTGGCAATTGTGATTTTGGATAGGTCAGTCATGGCTTACTCCACCACTTTGGGAACGGCGAAAAAACCTTCGCGGGTGTCAGGGGCGTTGGCCAGAATGCGTTCAGCATAGCCACCATCGGTCACCACATCTTCGCGTTTCTTCAGCGCCATGGGCGTAACAGAGGTCATGGGTTCCACACCCTCAATATCGACCTCGTTCAACTGTTCCATGAAATCAAGGATATTGCTAAGCGCCCCAGCGAGCGGCTCAAGCGCGTCTTCCGATACTCTGATGCGGGCCAGATGCGCCACTTTGCGCGCGGTTTCTTTATCAATCGACATGGGGTCCATTCCTGACGGTATAACTTTGGAATGCGGTTTAGCGGGGTGGCGCGTTGGGCGCAAGCGCTCCGGCACTTGCACGGCCACGATTCCGCGCTATCGTGGGGAAAATTGACAGGAGAACACACATGAAAATCATCTGGCTCGGCCATTCCAGCTTTCGTATCGAAATCGGCAATCAGGTTTTGCTGGTTGATCCATGGTTAACAGGCAACCCGATGCTGCCGGAATTTCACCATAAAAAGGCGATTGCAGGGGCCACGCATATTCTGGTCAGCCACGGGCACGGGGATCATGCCGCCGATGCTGTGGCCATATCGAAGGAGCTGTCGATTCCCGTGGTCGGCATTTACGACCTGATGTCTTGGTGGGAAGGGCAGCACGGGATTGCGGTGGTTGGCTTTAATAAAGGCGGCACGGTGGCTTTGGGGGATGTGGCCGTTACGATGGTTACTGCGGTGCATAGCTCCTCCATCGCGACAGATAACGGACCGGTTTATGCCGGACATGAGGCCGGGTTCATGATTTCGGGCGAGGGGAAGACGATCTACTTCTCCGGCGACACCGACATTTGCATGGATATGCAGCTGATGCAGGAACTGCACGCGCCACAGATCGGCATTCTATGTGCGGGCGGACATTTCACCATGGACATGAAGCGGGCAACATATGCCGCCAACAAGTTCTTCACGTTCGAGACGGTTATCCCGTGCCACTACCGCACGTTCCCGCTGCTGGAACAAAACGCGGATGTGATGAAGGCAGGGTTAACGGGGGTCAACGTGATCGAGCCGGAAGTGATGGTGGCGATTACGCTGTAGGGTGCCGTGCTCTGCACGCACCGCTCCACCTTCAACCCTGATTGGTGCGTGCAGAGCAACACCCTACGCCTCTTGCCATTCCCCATTGGCAATCCCGTCTATGGTCCACGACCCGACGCGATATCGGATAAGCCTTAATGTCGGGTGCCCGACTGCGGCGGTCATGCGGCGCACTTGGCGGTTGCGGCCTTCGGTTATGGTGATTTCCAGCCAGCTATCGGCCACAGTTTTGCGAAACCGCACCGGAGGGTCGCGGGGCCATAAGTCAGCGGGTTCATCGATTTGGCGAACGTCCGCAGTGGCGGTCATGCCGTCTTTTAGTTTCACGCCTTCCCCCAATGTCTGTATTGCATTGTCGTCTGGCACCCCTTCGACCTGCACCCAATAGGTCTTTGCGGTTTTGTGTTTTGGGTCACTAATGCGGTGTTGCAAGCGCCCGTCATCGGTCAAAACCAGTAACCCCTCGCTGTCTTTATCCAGCCGCCCAGCTGCGTAAACGCCGGGCACATCGATGAATTCCGACAATGTTTTGCGCGTCGATCCAGCCGTCCCTGCATCCGTGAACTGCGACAGCACATTGAACGGTTTGTTGAAGAGGATTATTTTTGCCATCTACCATAATCTGCACGAGTGGGGCCTATGCACAACCCATATGTTGATAAATATGTTGACAAATTGTATTTCCGATTTATGTTAATTAACGAAACTATTAATTGAGAATGTAATGCCTGACTTGACCGCCTCTTTCACCGCCCTTGGCAACGCCACGCGCTTCGCAATTGTTGAACGCCTTCTTCAAAAGGGGGAGTTGGCGGCAGGCGAGTTGCGGGACGTTGAGGACATCTCGCCACCGGCGTTATCACGCCATTTCAAAGTATTGTTAGAGGCGGGAATTATTAGCCAACGCATCGACAAACAACGGCGACTATATTCGGTGCGCCCCGAGGCCATCAAGGACATCAACGAGTGGGCGATGAGCTATCGGCAGTTCTGGGACGGCAGTTTTGAGCGCCTATCAATCGCCTTGAAAAGCGAGGGGCGCTGATGGCTACTCTGACGATGCAACGGGTGTTTGATGCACCGCCCGCCAAGGTATTCGAGTTTCTAACGCAAACCGAAAATCTGCTGAATTGGTGGGGGCCGAAAGGCACGAAAATCAGAGATCACAGTCTGGACTTTTCAAAAGTCGGCCCATGGTTCGCCGTGATGGTTGGTCCCAACGGGGGCGTCGCGAAGGTAGGCGGGGATGTGCTGGAGGTGCGTGCTCCGCATGCGATTGAGTTGACGTTGCGCTTTATGATGGAGGATGGTTTTGGGCCGGAATCCACCATCCGCTTTGAGGTTAGTGCTAGCGACACAGGGGGCACATATTTGTTGCTGACGCAGACAGGGCTGGACCCTGAACATATTGATGACATGATGAAAAAGGGCTGGAATGCGGCCTTGCTGAGACTAGAGAACCTAGTAACCTTAACCAAAAACGGGAGTTAAAAATGTCTAATTTTATTATCATATACCACGCACCTACTAAGGAATTTTCAAGCCCGGAAGAAGGGAAGGCGCATCAAGCCAAGTGGATGGAGTGGATCAAGGAATTGGGCGATGCGATGATTAACCCCGGCACGCCTCTGGGGAAATCCATGATGGTTAGCAGCGAAGGCGTCTCCGAAACGGACACCGGCCTGACCGGCTATACGGTTGTCGAGGCACCTGATCTGGACGCCGCTGTCGAGATCGCCAAAGGCTGCCCTTATCTGGATATGGGGTCGGTGGAAGTTGCCGAAATGAAATCTATGGGTGGGTGATACCTAGCGGCGGGTCTCGAAAAACGCCCTTAGCAAATCGCCGGACTCGGCCTCGTTAATGCCACCGTAAACCTCGGGTTTGTGGTGGCATTGCGGGTGGCTGAAGATGCGCGGGCCTTGCTCGATGCCGCCGGATTTCGGGTCTGTGGCACCGTAATAAACCCGTGCAATGCGGGCGGACGAGATCGCCATGGCGCACATGGGGCAGGGCTCCAAGGTAACATACAGGTCGGCGTTTTGCAGCCGTTCCGAGCCAGACGCAGCACAGGCCGCGCGGATCACCAGAATTTCAGCGTGGGCAGTTGGGTCGGATAATGCGCGTGTACGGTTGCCGTTTTGCGCCAGAATTTCACCATTTGCGATGATAACCGCGCCCA
>CAKZNY010000384.1 GCA_937132145.1 uncultured Paracoccaceae bacterium
CAATCCCTACGGTGGCGCCGTTTTTAACATAAACGATGGCGTTGGATTTGACGTGCTTGGCAACGCGCCATGCGAACATCAGGTCGGCCAGCTCCTGCTCTGTGGGCGCACGTTTGGTAACCACTTTCAAATCGTCCACCGAGACATATCCGTTGTCACGGTCCTGCACCAGATACCCGCCCGTAACTCTGCGCCACGTACGTCCGCCCTCCCGAACATCCGGCAAGCCTCCGGTGGTTAGCAAACGCAAGTTCTTCTTTCTTTCAAAAATACTCAAAATCCCACCACTTCAACACTCGATAACATTCACCGCTAACCCCCCCAGCGATGTTTCTTTGTAGTTGGAATTCATATCCAACCCCGTCTGCCGCATCGTCTCGACGCACGCATCAAGCGAGATCAGGTGGGTGCCATCACCGCGAAGCGCGAGGGAAGCGGCGGAGATGGCTTTGATGGCCCCCAAACCGTTACGCTCGATACAAGGTGCTTGCACCAAGCCGCCAACAGGGTCGCAGGTCATGCCAAGATGATGCTCCAACGCGATTTCTGCGGCGTTTTCGACCTGTTCGGGGGTGCCACCCATTACCTCACAAAAACCGGCGGCGGCCATTGCGGCAGCGGATCTGATCTCGCCTTGGCAACCGACTTCGGCACCGGAAATCGAGGCATTGTTTTTGATCATCCCACCGATGGCTGCGGCGGTTAGAAGAAAATCGTTAACTTTTGCGGGCGTGGCACCTGGAACATGGTCGAGGTAATAGCGAATCGTGGCGGGCAGCACACCTGCGGCCCCGTTGGTGGGGGCGGTGACGACTTGCCCGCCAGCGGCGTTTTCCTCGTTCACGGCGATCGCGTAAACGGAGATCCAGTCGTTGATGGTGTGGGGCGCGCTCATATTTTGGCCGCGCTCATTAAGCAATGATTCGTGGATGCCTTTGGCGCGGCGTCTCAGATTTAACCCGCCGGGCAGGATACCGCCTGTTTGAAGGCCGCGCGCAATGCAGTTTTCCATCACTTGCCAGATATGGGCAAGACGCTCGTTTAACGATTGAATGTCGGCGTGGGACAGTTCGTTTTGCAATTTCATTTCGGCAATGGATTTGCCGGATTTTTTGGCCATTTGCAGCATTTCCACCGCGTTATGAAAGGGATAGGGCACGCCTGCGGGGTCTTCGGTAAGGTCGTCTTTTGCGTCTATTTCCTTGGCGGTCAGGATGAAACCTCCCCCGACGGAAAAGTATGTTTCGCGCAGGTACAGGTTTCCTGCGGTGTCGTAGCCGGACAGAATCATGCCGTTCGGGTGGCCGTCTAGCGGTGGGCCGTAATCGAAATGGATGTCTTTATCGGGATCGAAGTCCAGTTCACCAAGCGCGGGCGGGCAAATTTTGCCGCTGGCTTTGATCGCCGCCTCGGTGACTTCGGCGCTGTTGGCGTCGAACGTGGCGGGGATAAATCCGGCAAGGCCGAGCATAATGGCGCGGTCCGTGGCGTGGCCTTTGCCCGTGAAAGCCAGTGATCCATGGAGCGAGCAGCCCAAGCGGGCCAGTTTGCCTGCGCCCGGTACTTTCTGCCGTCCATCGCGCAACAAATCGAGAAAATGCGCAGCGGCAACCATCGGCCCGACCGTATGGGAGGACGAGGGGCCTACGCCCACTTTGAAGATGTCGAACACGCTTAAGAACATTAGAAACCCCTTTGATTCCGGCGAGTATATACGGGTAGTTTCCTATAGGAAACGGGCAAAATGCGACATGTTACAAAGCAGGCGCGAAATTTTGCCCGGACGCGGCGATTCAGGCTATCGCGCAGGCGCAAAAATGTCCTTATAAGGTGGAGGTAACAGTCAAAACGGGGAACTGGATCATGGAAAAACCCACTGAGGGTGCCGCGAAGGCAAAATACCTTGCGGCAGAGAAGGCATTGCAATTCGTTGAACCGGGCATGAAGCTTGGGCTTGGGACGGGGTCAACGGCGGCGTATTTCGTCGATTTGCTGGGCGAGAAGGTCGCGGAGGGGTTGGATGTGTTGTGCGTGCCAACATCGAGCGAAACCAAATCGCAAGCCGAGGCATTGGGGATTCCGATAACCACGCTGGGGAAAATTCGACGGCTTGATCTGGTTATTGACGGGACGGATGAATTTGATCGCCGTATGAACCTGATCAAAGGCGGCGGCGGGGCGCTGTTGCAGGAAAAGCTGGTGGCGTCTGCGGCCGAAAAGATGATCGTTATCTGTGATAACTCCAAACGTGTGCGCACGTTGGGCGCGTTTCCGTTGCCGGTCGAGGTCGTGCGCTTTGGCTGGGAGGTGACCGAGAGCAAGATCCTCGCAATCATCAGCCGCGCATTTGTTGGCGGCGTCGATATTTCGCGGCGCATGGACGGCGATAAACCGTTTGTGACGGACGAGGGAAATTATATCCTTGATCTGGACTTGAAGAAAATCGATGAGCCACCAATTTTAGCCGCACAACTGAAGGAAATCATTGGCGTGGTAGAGACAGGATTTTTCATCGATATCTGCAAGGTTATTATCGTCGGTAAAGAGGATGGCACGACACGGGTGATTAATACCCGTCCGGCCTTTCGTCCGGTACATTAAGGCACGACCGCCGAGCCGTAGGCGAGGCTTGGCCCAACGGGAGGGGGGGCGATTTGCGTGCAAATCGATGCCCTGACGGGCGGGAGTGATCCTTTGATGGTGCGTGGTGGTCGGTTGCTGGGTTATTGAGTATTTGGGAAAAAGAGAAGTTGGCGGAGGCTGCCTGCAATTTGCTGGTGCTGGCGCGGGTACATCGGTATCAGGGCCGCATTGAATTGGTAATCAAGTCTTAAGGAAATACCATGAGCTATGATTTTGATCTTTTCGTTATTGGCGGC
>CAKZNY010000385.1 GCA_937132145.1 uncultured Paracoccaceae bacterium
AACATATAAGAACAAACCTGCAAGGATGACTATTATGGTTGCTATAATTAAGAATTTTTCGGCGCTGGCGCCACGGACTTTGATCGAAGATGCCCTTGGGCTTGCCGCGGTCTGCGTCATCATCATCGCAGGGTTTAGTTTACCTGCCCTTACCTAATCGCCTGTGAATTACGAGTAGTTTGGAATCCTATTAGCCTCGGATGTTCTGAAATCTGATTTTATCAGGCTCGTATTTCGCCTTACTTCGCCGCGCCCTTCGGGGTTGCGGCGTTTTTTTGTGCGTCGTTAATAGCTTCGAGGGATGCCTTGATACAAAGCATGATAGAAGCGTGACGGTTTTTATATTCTTTGGCTGGCAGCAAAACCTCTAACCCCTCGAATGGCGCGTTTGGCACGGGTCCTTCCGATTTCAACATGGCCAGTAATTGGTCATGTGCAAATTCTAGCTGTTCAACGGTGCACCCGATGATGGCGGACCCGATCACGGAAGCCGAGGCTTGCCCCAAGGCGCAAGCTTTTACGTCTTGCCCGAAAGCGCTTACCTTCCCGTCCGTTACACATAAATCGACGGTAACGGTCGACCCACACAGCGGCGAGCGTTTTTGCGAAGTCGCATCAGCGTTTGCTAACCGTTCCGTGTGGGGAATAGATGCAGCCAACGCCAGAATGCGTTGCGAATAGAGGTTTATCAGATCAGAGTTGCTCACCACCAATGCCCTTTGCTTTTTGGCTTCTGGGAATTAGATAGGGTGGGTAGCGCCGGATGGAAACCTGAAAGGTTAAGAAATGTCGAAATTTGATGTCACTTCTTTGAAATATAACGAGGCTGGGCTGATTCCAGCCATTGCGCAGGATGAATCTGGCGAGGTTCTGATGATGGCGTGGATGAATTCGGAAAGTATTACCGAGACGTTAACGACCGGGCGTGTGACGTACTGGTCGCGCTCGAGGGCCAGTTACTGGCGCAAGGGCGAGACGTCCGGGCATATTCAGGAGCTGGTCGATTTGCGTGTCGATTGTGATCGTGACTGTTTGTTAATGATTGTGCGTCAGACTGGTCCGGCCTGCCACACGAATCGTCGCAGCTGTTTTTACACGGCGGTTCGCGATGGTTCCGAGGTGGAACTGATGTCACCGATCGATTAGGCCAACCATCTCTCGAATATCTTGCGGGGTAGCGCCCTCGGTACGGTATTTACGAATGGCGCGGGAGTCGTCTCGTTTGGCGAGGCGTTTACCATTGTCGTCAAGGATAAGGCGGTGGTGGCGGTAAATTGGTGTCGGTAATGCCAGCAGGGCTTGCAAAATACGATGAATTTTCGTGGCCTCAAACAAGTCTTTGCCGCGCGTTATGTGGGTGATTTTCTGCGCCGCATCATCTACGACAACCGCGAGGTGATATGCTGTACCGATATCCCGTCGTGCTAAAACAATATCGCCGCAGTTGTCTAGAAGTTGGTCTGCGTTAAGAAAATGTTCATCGCTGCCGTTGTTAATATCTATGAACGACAAAAGGTTAACTTGATCTGCGCCGCCAAGATACTGGATAGCCTTTGCCATATTCAGGCGAATGGCGGTGTTTTCAACATTCGGGAGGTTTTTATTGCGACAAATACCGGGGTAAACCATGCCGTCGGGGCCATAAACCGGGTTCGGCGAGGCCTCTCTTATAACGCTTCGTGTACATTCGCAGCCGTAGGTTAGCCCCAAGCTGTCGAGGTGTTTCAGCGCGTGCTGATACGCGGGCGCATTGTCTGATTGGCGTAAAACCGGTGTGGGCCAACTTAGGCCGAGCCAGTGGAGGTCGTCATAAATGGCTTGCTCGAATTCCGGTCGGACGCGGGTGTGGTCATTATCCTCAATCCGCAGCAAGAATGTCCCCCCCGTATCCTGCGCCATATCCCATGCAGTAAGCGCAGAAAAAGCGTGACCGAGGTGCAGGTAGCCAGTTGGTGAGGGCGCGAAACGTTCTATGTGAGCCATGCGTTCCAGTCTGCCTTGGCGCGGTCCGTGTAGGCTTTATAGCGCGCGGGGCGATTGCGGCGGCCGCCTTTTACGCCGTCTACCAGCGGGAATAGCCCGAAGTTGACGTTCATCGGCTGGAAGGTTTTGGCCGCAGCACCACCGGTGATATGGCTGATCAGGGCGCCAGTAGCCGTGGTGTTTGGCGGTGCCGTAATTGTGCTGCCAAGGCGTTCATGTGCGGCCATGCGACCAGCCAACAGGCCCATGGCGGTGCTTTCAACGTAGCCTTCAACGCCTGTGATCTGGCCTGCAAAACGTAGACGTGGCATGGCTTTCAGGCGCATTTGGTCGTCTAGCAGACGAGGCGAGTTGATGAATGTATTGCGATGTATGCCACCGAGGCGGGCGAATTCGGCATCCTCTAATCCGGGAATCATCTTGAAGACTTCGGCTTGTGCGCCGTACTTCATTTTGGTTTGGAAGCCGACGATATTATACAGTGTTCCCAACGCATTATCCCGGCGAAGCTGAACCACCGCATGGGCCTTGATCTGTGGTTGGTGCGAGTTTGTCAGGCCGACGGGCTTCATCGGGCCGAAACGCAAAGTTTCGCGGCCACGTTCGGCCATGACTTCGATTGGTAGGCAGCCATCAAAATAGGGCGTGTCTTTTTCCCAGTCTTTGAACTCGGTTTTGTCGGCGGCCAACAGTGCGTCGATGAAGGCGTTATATTGCGCTTCGTCCATCGGGCAGTTGATGTAGGCGGTGCGCTCTTCTTCGGTGTCGCCCTTGTCGTATCGCGATTGCAGCCACGCTTTTTCCATGTTGATGCTCTCGGCGTAGATGATCGGGGCGATGGCATCGAAGAACGCGAGCGAGGATTCGCCGGTCAGGTCGCGCACGGCTTCGGCCAATGCGGCGGAGGTTAGCGGGCCGGTAGCGATGATAACACTGTCCCAGTCGTCCGGCGGGATGCCCGCGATTTCGCCGCGCTCGATTGTTATCAACGGGTGGGCTTCAAGGCGCGCGGTTACGGCCTCGGAAAACGCGTTGCGATCAACGGCGAGCGCGCTGCCTGCGGGTACGGAATGCGCGTCGCCCATTTCCATAATCAGGCCACCGGCTTGGCGCATTTCCCAATGCAGCAGGCCAACGGCGTTTGCCTCGTCATCGTCCGAGCGGAACGAGTTGGAACACACCAGTTCGGCCAGATTTTCGGTTTGGTGCGCGAAGGTTTTAACGTTGGGGCGCATTTCGTGGATGATGGCAGGCACGCCCATTTGCGCGATTTGCCAAGCGGCCTCGGATCCGGCCATGCCGCCGCCGATGATATGGATAGGTTTTGTCATGGATAGGGATTTAGGGCAGGGAGGCGGAAAAGAAAAGGGGCCGCGCAACGCAGCCCCTGATTTTATTCGATAACCACTGCTTCGTCCGCGTCATCGTCTGCTTCGTCGCCGCCCTGTTCGGCGATCCAGGCGACCGAAACCACGGATTCCTTTTTCGCGACCTTGAACACCGTCACGCCGGAGGAACTGCGACTTTGGCGCGAAATTCCGGAAACCGGACAACGGATGCTTTGTCCGGTGCTGGTGGCGAGCATGATCTGGTCGTCCTCTTCCACAGGGAACGAGGCCACAATAGTATCGCCGCGCCGCCCAAGGTTGGCCGCCGCAATGCCTTGGCCACCACGTCCCGAAACGCGATATTCATGGGCAGACGAACGCTTGCCAAAACCGCCGGAAGTGATCGTCAAAATCCATTCTTCAAGCGCGGATAGTTCGGCGTAACGCTCGGTGGAAATGGATGTATCGACGTTCTCGATTTCGCCGCTTTCCTCGCCGGTTACAGCGCGCCGCATTTTGAAATAGGCGTTGCGCTCATTCGGGGTGGCATCGACGTGGCGCAGGATGGACATGGAAACGACCTCGTCGCCCTCGGCCAGTTTAATACCACGCACACCGGTGGAATCGCGGCCTTTGAAGACGCGGACATCCGTTACAGGGAAGCGGATCGCCTTGCCCTGCTTGGTTGTCAGCAAGAAATCATTGTCCACATGGCAGATGCGGGCATCAATCAGGCGCATGCCCTCGGTCAGTTTCATGGCGATTTTGCCGTTGGATTTGACGTTGGTAAAATCGGAAAGCGCATTGCGGCGCACGCTACCAGTGGAGGTGGAGAATACGATTTGCAGGTTGTCCCACTCGTCTTCTGGTACGTCCACCGGCATGATTGCGGCGATCTTTGCATCCTGGGGAATCGGCAGAATGTTAACGATTGCTTTGCCGCGCGCGTTCCGGCCACCTGGTGGCAGGCGCCATGTTTTCAACTTGTAAACGATCCCGTCGGTCGTGAAAAACAGCAGCGGAGTGTGGGTGTTGGCGATGAACAATTGCGTGACGAAATCCTCGTCCTTGGTGTTCATGCCCTGCGTGCCCTTGCCGCCACGTTTCTGGCTGCGGAATTCGTCAATCATAGTGCGCTTTATGTAGCCGGTGTTGGTTACCGTCACCACCATGTCTTCGGATTCAATCAGGTCTTCGTCGTCCATATCACCGGTGAAATCAATGATTTGCGAGCGGCGCGGCACGGCGAACATTTCTTTGACTTCGGCCAGTTCGGTCGAGATGATCTGCATGATCCGGTCGCGCGAACGTAAAATATCGAGGTAATCGGTGATTTTTCCGGCCAGCACTTGCAGCTCGTCGGTGACTTCGCGCACACCCATGGCGGTCAGGCGTTGCAGGCGCAGCTCTAGAATGGCGCGGGCCTGAATTTCGGACAGGTAATAGGTGTCGTCGTCGTTGATTTTGTGGCTTGGGTCGTCGATCAACTGGATGTATTGGGCGATGTCGTGGGCGGGCCAGCGACGGTCCTTCAGCTTGGCACGCGCCTCGGCCGGGTCGGCAGAAGCGCGGATGGTGGCGACGATTTCGTCGACGTTTGATACGGCCACAGCCAAGCCACACAGGATGTGGCTTCGCTCGCGGGCTTTTCGCAGCTCGAATGCGGTGCGGCGTGCAACGACCTCTTCACGGAATGTAATGAACGAGGTCAGGAATTTGCGCAGGTTCAGCGTTTCCGGCCGACCGCCGTTCAGGGCCAGCATATTGCACCCGAACGAGGTTTGCATCGGGGTGAATCGGAACAACTGGTTCAGCACAACTTCGGGCGTTGCGTCGCGTTTCAGCTCGATCACCACGCGCACGCCGAAACGGTCGGATTCGTCTTGAACGTGGGCGATTCCCTCGATCTTTTTGTCACGGGCCAGATGCGCAATTTTTTCGATCATCGTGGATTTGTTGACCTGATACGGGATCTCGTGAACGATAATCGCGAAACGGTCCTTGCGGATTTCCTCGATAGAGGTTTTGGAGCGGGTGACAACAGAACCGCGCCCCTCGGTATAGGCTTTGCGCGCGCCGTCCGTGCCCAGAATAATGCCGCCCGTCGGGAAATCGGGGGCGGGGATGTATTCCATCAACTCTAGTGAGTCGAGGTCTGGATTTTCGATCAATGCTTGAGTTGCGTCGATCACTTCGCCCAGATTATGGGGCGGAATGTTGGTCGCCATGCCAACGGCAATACCGCCGGCACCGTTGACCAGCATGTTTGGATAACGGGCGGGAAGGACCGAGGGTTCCCGATCTTTGCCGTCGTAATTGTCCTGAAAATCAACGGTATCTTTTTCGATATCCGCCATCAGCGAATTCGCGGACTTGGCCATCCGCACCTCGGTATAACGCATGGCCGCAGCCCTGTCGCCGTCCATGGAACCGAAGTTGCCCTGCCCGTCGAGCAATGGCAGCGACATGGAGAAATCCTGCGCCATACGCACCAGCGCGTCATAAATCGCGCTGTCGCCGTGCGGGTGGTATTTACCCATGGTGTCGCCAACGGCACGCGCAGATTTGCGGTAGGATTTATCGAAGAAATTGCCGCTTTCATACATCGCGTACAGGATGCGGCGGTGAACCGGTTTCAGACCGTCGCGCAGATCGGGGATCGCGCGGGACACAATCACGCTCATCGCATAGTCGAGGTACGAAGTTTTCATCTCGTCTACGATGGAGATGCTCGGCCCGTCGTAAACGTAGCGATCGCTTGGCTGTTCGCCGTCGTTTTCCGGGGTCTTTGTGTCGTCGGTCATATTCGGGCCATTTCAGCTAAAACACCAATATCTTGTGTCTGCCAGCATAACCGATAACCATATACGACTTCAATCAGGAAGGTTCGCAAACGGCGAATTTCGCAAAGAAAAGGGGCCTCAAACGCGCCGAGACCCCCTCAAATTTCTATATATCGGAATTAAACGACTGGTTTAGCCGGTTTAGCCGAAAGGGGATCGTCCTGACGCTGAACAGTACCCTCAAAATGCGCCCCACTTTCGATGGCGATTGTTTTGTGGATGATGTCACCCTCAACACGTGCTGTGGCTGTCAGGCGCACCTTCAGGCCGCGTAGCCGGCCCACAACGCGGCCATTAACCACAACGTCGTCTGCAATAATTTCGCCTTTGACGGTGGCACCTTCGCCGACGGTCAGAAGATGGGCGCGAATGTCGCCCTCGATTGTACCTTCAACCTGTATGTCGCCGGTCGTGGTCAGGTTCCCTTTGATCGTCAGGTCTGACGAAAGGATCGACGGAGCAGGCTTAGGCTTTGGAGCCGAAGAAGGTTTAGAAGATGTAGATGTAGTCGGTTTGGACGGTGCTGTGCCTGGAGTTGGCGTGCCAGTTTTTGGTCCGTCTGATTTTGGTTTAGAAAACATTTTGTCCTGCCTTTATATAAGTCATCGGGTTAACGGCGGTGCCGCTTTTGAGTATCTCATAGTGAAGATGGGAGCCGCTGCTTCGGCCAGTGTTCCCCATATCACCAATTC
>CAKZNY010000386.1 GCA_937132145.1 uncultured Paracoccaceae bacterium
CCCAACGGGAGGGGTTTCGATTTGCGTGCAAATCGACGACCCTGACGGGCGGGAGGGTGCCTTAGCCTTTTATTGGCGCGCGAAACACTGAGTGTAGAGTTTCGATTTCCTCAAACCCCACGCTGCAATAAATTCCGCGTGCTACATCGTGTGCGTCGGCGTGCATTACCAGTGTGATCCCCGGATGCGCCGCCAACCCGTGATTTGAAACGTGAACCACCATTGCGCGGCAGATACCTTGGCGGCGGTGCTCGGACGCGGTTTCTACGGCTTGGAAACGGCCCACGCCTTCGCCAAAGAACAGGCCTAGATCGGCCACCAGTTCGTCGCCCTTGAACGCCCCCCACCAATCACCGAGGCCTTGCTCGGACATCCGGCGATAATTTGCGAAACTTTCATCTTTATATCGGCGATATTCATCCATCGGGATTTTCGCAAAACCATCGCGGGTTTGGGCGTCGATCACAGCCAGCCACTCGGCATCCGTACGAATTTGGCGGAACTTTACGCCTTTAGGTGCCGGTTTATCGGTGTGAACCGTTTGCGTTGCCAGAACCGAGGTTTCATCAATCGTGAACCCCGCGTGTTTGAATTCTTCCAGCGCGGCCGGATCTGGAGCCGCCTTTGGTAGCCATTGGAATGTGTGGTGACGCACCGTTGGAAAAGGCGCGAAAACCGCTTCAAACCGTTCCATCCACCGCGCAAAATCCCCGACGGCTGGCGGTCCTGCGAACAGCAGAAAGTTTCCGAAGAAATAGTCGGGGTTATTAGGCGTACGCACAGAACTACAGTCGCCATGATCGGTTCTGACCGCCTCGAACCCATGAAAAATGAAATCGGATTGCAGCCCTTTTGAGGTGATTTCCATATTCCGCCCTAACGAAAAATTGTTCTACGCAGGCCAGATAAACAGCGACGAATGCCCGTGTCCAGCGTTATGCTAGCGCTAAAGGAGTGCTTTGCATGAAACTTATTCCAACAATTTTGGTCGCGCTGGCCTTGGGAACGGCGGCCTCGGCGCAGGAAGCTAACCACCTGTTGGGGCAGGATTCGCCCTACCTACAGCAGCATCTTTACAACGAGGTAGACTGGTATCCGTGGGGCGAGGAGGCGCTGGCCAAAGCGAAGGCCGAGAACAAACCAATATTCGTGTCGGTCGGATATTCGGCTTGTCACTGGTGTCACGTGATGGAGGAGGAGAGTTTCAAGGACAAAACCATCGGTGCATTTCTTAACGAACATTTCATTTCCATTAAGATCGACCGCGAACAGCGCCCTGATCTTGACGAACAATTCATGTTGGTTACGCAAACATTAACCGGCACCGGAGGCTGGCCGAACTCGGTGTTTATGACCAGCAACGCCGATCCGTTTTATGCGGGCACATATTTTCCACCGGACACGTTCCTGAACATCCTGCGCCAGATAAACGACACATGGCAAGCTGACAGCGTGGCCCTTAGCGCCAATGCGGCAGAGTTCAGCGAATTGATCCGCGATTACATGACCAGTACCGCCGCCGCGAAAGACCTGACGCCGGAGGCGGTTCGGGCGGCGGCTAACGGAATATTAACCGAGTTTGACGATTTTAACGGCGGGCTGGGGGTTTCGCCCAAATTCCCGCGTGAATCGACGTTCCTGTTCCTGTTGGATCAAGCGAAACGCGATGGCGATGCGGAAATGTTGGGGGCCGTGTTGGGGACCCTCGACGGGATACTGATGGGCGGGATTCATGACCATGTTGGCGGTGGGTTCCATCGGTATTCCATAGACCCTGAATGGCACGTGCCGCACTTTGAAAAGATGCTGTATAATCAGGCGTTAATAGGGCGATTACTGGTGCGGGCTTGGGAAATTACCGGTACGGCGCGGTATCGTCGAGCCGCTGAACGCACCTTCGATTATGTCCTGCGAGAAATGCGAGACCCCGCTGGCGGGTTCTATTCGGCCCAAGATGCGGATTCGCTTGATGCTGACGGGAAACTAGAGGAAGGCATTTTCTATACGTGGACTCCGGCACAGGTTCGGGCCGCATTAGGTGCGGATGCGGATTTTGTGATTGCAGCGCTTAACATCAGCGAATACGGGAATTTTGAGGGGTCAAATTCGATCCATCTGACGGACGACGTGGATTTTACCCGCCTTGATCCGTTGTTAGACAAAATGCGGGCGGCACGATTGCAACGGCCCACGCCATTCAAAGACCGCAAAATTGTTGTGTCGTGGAATGCTGCCATGATCGAAACCCTCGCCGAAGCCGGATATGTGTTCGAGCGGCCGGACTATTACGAAGCCGCCGCGCAAGCGGCCTCCTTCATACTGTCCGACATGATGGATGGCGACGACCTTCTAAGGGTTAGTATTAACGGAAATGCCACCATTCCCGCTCAGTTGGCGGATTATGCCGGCTTGGGTCTGGCGTTGCTGGCGCTGCATGATTACGGAACCGAGGGTTTGGATTGGTTAACGGATGCGGACCGTATGGCAGTCGAAATATCGAAACGATTTGTGGAGCAGGATGGCCCATACCGCATGACCGAAACCATCGAGGGTTTGGGGGCGTATTACCCGGTTGACGATTCCGAAATTCCTTCGGGGAATGCGTTGGCGTTGAACTTGTTTGTTCGCTTGGGCAACCGGATGGAGGCCCCGCTTTACACACAGCAAGCGTTGGTTCTGGCGGCGGCCCTGTCTGCCAACGCGCTGGCGGCTCCCGAGGTGCGGGGGTACACGCTGCTCGGCTCGCAAACATTGACGTTGGGGGCGACGGGAAATGTGCGCTCGGTTTCCAGCGGGGCTGTGCGTGTGGCGGCGAATATTGATCGGGATGCAGGGACTATTACTGTGCGGATCAAAGTAAAGGACGGCTGGCATGTGAACGCGCACGAACCGCTTGAGGATTACTTCATCCCCACCAATCTGGTCGTGGATGGCGTGCCAATGACGGCTGGCGACTACCCCGAACCAAAGCTTAAGGCGCTGACCTTTAACGATAAGTTATTGGCGTTATATGAAGGCGAGGTGGAGCTGGTTGCCGTTATCCCCGACGATACTACAGGCGTTGCCGTGCTAACAATTCAAGCCTGTAGCAACGAGATTTGCCTTCAACCAGAGGAGCTTCGCTTCACCCTTTGGTAGCGCGCAAAAACACCTGCACGTCGGCAACATTGGTACCCGTGGCCCCTGTCATCAGCAAATCGCCTGCGGCTTTCAGGGCGGCGTAACTGTCGTTGTTGGCCAGCAAAGCCTCGGGGTTTTCGCCTGCATCGCGGATGCGTTGCACGGTGTGCCTGTCCACAATCCCGCCTGCGGCATCGGTCGGGCCATCGCGCCCGTCTGTGCCACCGCTAAGGAATAGCCAATCGCCCAGACCCTCGTTTTCAGCCAGCATCGCCACGCGCAAGGCCAGTTCCTGATTGCGCCCTCCTTTGCCGGTCCCGCGGATGGTCACGGTGTCTCCCCGCCAAATATCAGTGTTTTGGCAGGGTTATCATGAGCAGATTGCAAGATGAACGCCGCCGCATCTTCTACGTCTCCGGTTAGGGAGTCGTTAACGATTATACCATCACCGAAGGCCGCTTGCATCGCCCGCAAGCTTTGCCCGTTAGAGCCGATAAGCGTGTTCTCGGAAACAGGCAGGGCCATTTCTGGCGCGTTAACTTTCAGACAAGCCTGTACGGATGCCGGCATCTGACCGAACACGTTAAGGTTTGTTAACAACTCGCGCGCAGCGGTTCGTGTGGCAATCGGGGCTACGGTTGGCCCACTGGCAATGACCCGAAGATCATCGCCGATCACGTCGGACAGGATAAACCCTTTCAACTTGGCAGGACTGGCGAGGCGGGCCATCCCCCCTCCCTTAAGGCGCGACAATTGTTGCCGCACGAGGTTCATCGCCGCGATCTCCACACCTGCACCCAGCAAAATACGGCTGACCTCGGCCTTATCGGCAAGGCTGACGCCCTTGATCGGGGCTGGAAGCAACGCTGAACCACCGCCGCTGATCAAAGTCAGAACCACGTCGTTTACCGTTGTAGTTTTCAGCAGGTCGATAACGGCTAGCCCTGCCGCCTCGCCGTTTTCATCCGGCACGGGGTGCCCTGCCGCCATAACAACGCAACGCTCGATATCGCGGGCGTTCTCGTAATTCGTGACCGCGATCGCCTCGAACGCCGCGTCTTTCGGCAGGTTGGCGATCGCTTCCTCCATCATCGAACAGGCGGCTTTGCCGATGCTGATCAGGACATATCGCCCAGCTATCACGGGCAGGTCGGCCAAATACGGGCGCAGCGCCAGTGCGGGGTTGGCGGCATTCACCGCCACCTCGAACAGCTTAACCGCCCTTTGGCGCATCAGAAAAACGCCTGAAGGCCGGTTTGGGCGCGACCCAGTATCAAGGCGTGAACGTCGTGTGTGCCCTCATAGGTGTTGACCGTTTCGAGGTTCATCATGTGGCGCATGATCTGGAAGTCCTCGGAAATTCCGTTCCCGCCGTGCATGTCGCGTGATTGGCGCGCAATATCCAGCGCCTTGCCGCAGTTGTTGCGTTTGATCATCGAGATCATTTCCGGCGCGGCGCGGCCTTCGTCCATAAGGCGCCCAACGCGCAGGCAGGCTTGCAGACCAAGGGAGATTTCCGTTTGCATGTCGGCGAGTTTCTTTTGAAACAGCTGCGTCTGCGCCAGCGGTTTGTTGAACTGCTTCCGGTCAAGGCCGTATTGCAGGGCCGCGTGCCAACAGAACTCGGCCGCACCCATCACCCCCCAACTAATGCCGTAACGCGCACGGTTCAGGCAACCGAACGGGCCTTTTAGGCCCTCGACATCTGGCAGGATCGCGTCTTCGGGTATCTCGACGTTATCCATGACAATTTCACCGGTGATCGAAGCACGAAGCGACAGTTTTCCGGCAATTTTCGGGGTGGACAGGCCCTTGGTGCCCTTGTCCAGAACGAACCCGCGAATTTTACCGCCGTGTGCATCGGACTTCGCCCAGATGATAAACACATCGGCAACAGGCGAGTTCGATATCCACATTTTGGAGCCGTTCAGAACGTATCCACCCTGCACTTTTGTCGCGCGGGTTTTCATTCCGTTCGGGTCAGAACCCGCGTCGGGTTCGGTTAGGCCAAAACAGCCGATCCACTCCCCCGAAGCCAGTTTAGGCAGATATTTCATACGTTGTTCTTCGGTGCCGTAAGCGTAAATCGGATACATGACCAGCGAGGATTGCACCGACATCATGGAGCGGTATCCGCTATCAACCCGCTCGATCTCGCGGGCAATCAGGCCGTAGGCGGTGTAGCTGGAACCGATACCACCGTATTCTTCGGGGATGGTTACGCCAAGCAAGCCCATCGCGCCCATTTCGGTGAAAATTTCGGGGTCGAAGGTTTCCTCGCGGTAGGCGTCAATAATGCGCGGCGCCAATTTTTCCTGCGCGTATGCAGCCGCCGCATCACGCAACATACGTTCTTCGTCGGACAATTGGTCGTCTAGTAAAAACGGGTCCTTCCAGTTGAAACTGGATAAGGAGGGCTGCTCTTTGGCTTTAAGGGGCGCTTTGATCATTGGAGAGTCCTGTTTTCCGGGCCAAGTTTGCCACCATATTGGCTGGAATTTTGTTGCGCTGCAATAGGCGTATTTCACGAACACCCATCATGTGTATACAACCGCATCCGAAAAAGGTTTCCTATCGGAAACTTTATTGTTAAGGTGAACGTAGATGATTCATTTTAGAGCGGATTTACCGATGACTGAAACGACTTCCGAACCACAAAAAACTCCCCTTTATGATTTGCATGTCGAGCTTGGCGGCAAAATGGTCGATTTCGCTGGCTGGATGATGCCTGTGAACTATGGCCTTGGCGTTGCTGGCGAGCATAAACAATGCCGCGAAAAGGCTGCTCTGTTTGACGTATCCCACATGGGGCAGGTAGAGCTGCGCGGCGACGATGTGGCGGCCAAGCTGGAAACAATCGCACCGTCAGCCTTTACCAAGCTGCCCGTTGGCAAGGCGCGGTATACGTTTTTCACCAACCCGGACGGCGGAATCATGGATGACCTGATTGTCGCCAATGCCGGGGATCATTTCTTTGTGGTGGTCAATGCCTCGATGCGGGATCAGGATATCGGGCATATGCGCGCCAATCTGGATGGCGTTGAGGTGGTCGAGCTGGACCGCGCGCTGATCGCCATTCAGGGACCGGTGGCCGAAACTATCGTTTCGGCGGTTGCGCCTGCCGCAGCGGATTTGAAATTCATGGAGTCCGCGGTGATGGACCTGTTTGGCGTCGAGTGCCGAATTTCGCGCTTGGGATACACTGGCGAGGACGGTTACGAGATTTCCATTCCCACCGACCATGTCGTCGAGATTACAAAGAAATTCCTTGAGCATCCTGATCTGGAGATGGCCGGTTTGGGCGCACGCGACAGTCTGCGCCTTGAGGCGGGGCTTTGCCTTTATGGCAATGACATCGACAATGACACCTCGCCTGTCGAGGCTAATCTGACATGGGCGATGCAGAAACGCCGCCGCGAAGAAGGCGGTTTTCCGGGGGCAGCACGTATTCAGCGTGAACTTAAAGACGGCCCGTCCCGTAAGTTGGTCGGCATCAAGCCCGAGGGCCGTGCTCCGGCGCGACGCGGAGTCGAGGTGGCGGATAAGAACGGCACCATAATCGGGAAAATTTCTTCGGGGGGATTTGGCCCTACCTATGGCGGTCCGGTTTCAATGGGGTATATTGCAGCCGAGTTCGCTGAACCGGGAACCGAAGTTGATCTTCTGATCCGTGGCAAGGCAATGCCCGCAACCATCATCAAGCTGCCGTTCGTGCAGCAGAATTACAAACGCTAAACAGAGGTTATAAAATGACGATTTATTACTCCGAAGAACATGAATGGCTAGACGTTGACGGCGACATCGCAACGCTGGGCATTACCAAACACGCAGCCGAAGCCTTGGGCGAGGTGGTTTTCGTCGAGCTGAAAGAGGCCGGCGATACCTTCGATAAAGACGACGAGATCGGTGTTGTGGAAAGTGTTAAAGCAGCTTCCGAACTTTATGCCCCGTTAGCTGGCGAGATTATCGAAGCGAACACG
>CAKZNY010000387.1 GCA_937132145.1 uncultured Paracoccaceae bacterium
GTTTTTGCCAAAGTTTCAGGGTCGTTAGTTGCCAAATACTCTATGAATTCTGCACCATGAGACGCATTCCTAATCTCGTTACCAAGGTCGCGAATGTGGCTAGGTGTTGCAGGAATTTCAGCCAAACCCGACGTTAACGCAGAAAAGTACAATCCAGTTCCACCCAGAATAACCACCGGCGCATCAACGGCTTCCAAAACCGTCTTAACATCCCGTAACCACGCGCCAACCGAATACGTTTGGTGGGATGGGACGTGCCCGTAAAGGTGGTGCGGAATGGCTGCCTCGTCAGTCTTGCTGGGCCGCGCCGTCAGAACACGCCACGTGTCGTACACCTGCAAAGCATCGGCATTAATGAGGCACGCGCCAGTCTTTCGCGCAATCGCCATACCCAAAGCCGACTTGCCAGAGGCCGTAGGGCCACAAATCAAAATCGGCTTACCGTGGGGATATGTGATTGTATTCATAGGTTTAGGTTTTAGTTCTTAATCAACTATATAACAAGATAACAGCACTATATTTAACATAATATGTATTATGCGACTATTGATGCGTGCAAATAACCCCGCCTACGGGTTCGCAGCCTTGTATTGGTTGCCGGTCTTTTCGGTCCATTCAACCTCCAACACGTACCCCTCGTCCGTTTGCTTTTCGCTTTGAACGACGTTGCGCGCGTAAAGCCATGCGCGGCCTTTACCTTGCGAATAATCCAGCTTTAACGTTTCGGTAAATACAGGTTCGGCCAGCGCATTGTCGATCGTCTCGTACAATTCATCCAGCCCCTCGCCGGTGATCGCAGAGGTTATGCAGTGCTTGCTGTCGCGCTCGGCGGCGGTTCTAAATGCGTCCGCTTCGGCTTGTGGCAGGTTGTCGATCTTGTTCCAAACCTCCAGCATGCCTTCCTGCGCCTTATCGGAAATTCCGATCGCGGTCAGGATTTCTACAACGTCCCGTGACTGCTCCTTCGTTTCGGGATGCGAGATGTCGCGGACGTGCAGCACCAGATCCGCATCCAGCACTTCCTCCAATGTCGCGCGGAACGCGGCTACCAGTTGTGTTGGTAGGTCCGAGATGAAACCAACAGTATCCGAGAGGATGATTTTACGCCCCGATGGCAGGTCGATACCGCGCATCGTTGGGTCAAGCGTGGCGAACAGCATGTCTTTCGCCACAACATTCGCGCCCGTTATCTTATTGAAAATAGTGGATTTTCCGGCGTTGGTATACCCAACAAGCGCCACAATCGGGTATGGCACTTTCTTGCGCGCGGCCCTGTGCAACGCACGGGTTTTCACGACCTTGTTAAGCTGCGCTTTGATCCGGTGGATATGGTCATCCAGCGCACGACGGTCGGATTCGATCTGGGTTTCGCCCGGCCCACCGATGAAACCAAGGCCACCACGTTGGCGCTCCAAATGCGTCCAACTGCGGACGAGTCGCGATTTTTGATAGGTTAGATGTGCCAGATCGACCTGCAAAACACCCTCGCGGGTTGCCGCCCGAGCCGAGAAGATTTCCAAAATCAAACCGGTCCGGTCGAGGATTTTGACATCCCACGTCTTTTCCAGATTTCGCTGCTGAATGGGCGACAGCTTGCCGTCAATGATAACCAGACCAACGTCGGCCGCCGCCAAAAGCGCCTCGATTTCCTCGACCTTGCCTTTGCCAAACAACGTCCCTGCCCTAGGCTTTACAACCTTGGCAACAAACGAGGTCACAACTTCGACATTAAGGGCTTCGGCTAGATTTACGGCCTCTTCCAAGGCAAGCGACGGCGTGCGCCGCTTGATTGGTGCTGATAAATCAGGGTGAATAACCGCGCAACGCATCAGGCGTTATTCCGCATTGTCACCGTCATACAAATTAACGGGTTGCGAAGGCATGATGGTCGAAATCGCGTGTTTATACACAAGTTGCGAGGAGCCATCACGGCGAAGTAACACGCAAAAGTTGTCAAACCAAGTGATAACACCTTGTAATTTAACACCATTCACGAGGAATACGGTTACGGGGTTTTTAGCCTTCCGAACATTGTTCAGAAAGGCATCTTGCAGGTTTTGCTTATCGGCAGCCATTATTTTCAGCCTTCAGTTTTATGGAACCCAGCTTGGATGCGGGTTCTTGTTGTTATTGACTGATATAATGGGGGTAAGTTGGGGGTATTTCCACCCCTAAGCGATGCTTTTGTTAGCAATCGCACAAAATATTACCTAACGTCGCCAGTAATTCGGGTTGAAAAGGGCGATCAGGGCCAACACCTCCACGCGTCCAAAAATCATTCCAACGCCTAAAATCATTTGTCCGGAAATACCGATATCCGTATAACGCAGCCCTGGATTGAGCATTCCAGCCACAGGTCCGGTGTTGGTCACGGCCGCGATAGACAGCGCAATTGAATCTTCAAAACTGACACCGACAAAAGTCAGCGCCAGCATTATGGCGGCAATTCCAATCAAAAACAGCATGAAGAAAATCCACGCCATGAATGCCCCTTCACGCCGGAACCGCCGTGCCGCCATCCCTGCTCCGCCAACGCTTGAGGGGTGAACCAAGCGCTCCATTTCCCGAAGGCCGTGTTTGTATAGCGCATAAATCCGCAACAATTTCACGCCCCCGGCGGTGGTCGCAACCCCGCCCCCCATGACCGCGAGGGCCAGAAAAATCACCCCCGGTGTGCTTAATCCCGACCAGTTCTGCGCGGTTTGCCAATCCGCGCTCTCGAATCCGGTCGTGGTAAGGAATGACATTACCGTAAATAAGCTGCCCCAAAAGGCAGTGAAGGCGGCGCTAATATCTTGCTGGGTCGATACCTCGAACGAGGCGAGCCAGTGGCGCATAAAAAGCAACAACGGGATGCCGATAACGGCCATCAACATAAGGCGTACTTCGACATCGCGCTTCAGCCACCGCCACTCGCCCGTCCCGATGGTTTGAAAGCTGCGGTTGGAAACGGCGAATATCAGAAAGATCACCATGAACATCTCGCCCAATCGACCACTATGCGCATTCATCACACCGCCAATCGGGGAAATTCCGCTGGTGGAAATGATCGACATCGCGTGGATCGTCGCCACATAGGCGCGATCCCCCAACATAAACAACAGCACCATCAGCGCGAAGGTCACCGCCACATAAACCGGTGCAATTTTGATGGCGTATTTCTCGATACGCTCCGCAGGGTCCACCGTCCCGTAAGACCCCGTGCCACCGTCTGAACCAAGCACCGTCGAGCGGATTTCGAAACCACCAAGGTTCATCGGCTCCATCACGCTCAGCGCAATTACCAGCACAAAAAACCCGCCCATCCACGCCACAAGCGCGCGCCACAGGTGCAAAGGCTCGGCAATGCTTAACGGGTCGTTAATGAGCGTAGCACCCGTGGTCGTCAGGCTTGAGAGCATCTCGAAATACCCCTGCATGGGACCGATCGAGGGGATAAGGGTGGCGAACGGCAGTGCGAGGAAAACCGGCAATACCGTATAGACCAGAAAGATCGTAATCAGGTGAGAGCGCCCCGATATACGCGGCGTTCGGTTCATCAATGCCAGCCCTAAAATGACGGAAATAATCAGGATAAACAGCGAATAGCTCAGGAACACCTGCATCACCCGCAATTCCCCCAGTTTGGCGGCATGCACTGCAGGAATTATCATGCTCAACGCGCCGATCATCATGATCAACACGAACAGCGGGTAATTTCGAAGGTGCGCTATCATCAGAAGAAATCGATGTTAACCTGAAACAGTTTTTCGATCATGGGGATGTCGGAACTTAGGGCGAAGACAACAAGTACGTCCCCCTCCTCGATCCGGGTGTCGCCTTTTGGCACCAGTATTTCCCCGCGCTTGATAACGGCCCCGATCATCGCGCCCTCGGGCCAGTCGATGTCGCGGACCAGCTCGCCTGACAATGGCGAGGTGCCCATAACTTGCGCCTCGATCACCTCGGCCTCGGCATCACCAACGGAGTAGACTTTGCGCACACTCCCATGCCGGATATGGCGCAGAATCGAGGACACCGTAGTGGCACGCGGGTTAATAAACGCATCAATCCCGAGCGGCGCCATCAGCGTCGTCAGGCTCGGATCATTGATCAGCGCAATCGTCAGCGGACACCCAAGCGCCTTGGCCCGCGCACACGACAGCAGGTTGGTTTTATCGTCATCCGTCACCGCCAGCAGCGCATCGACTTTGGTGATATTGGCCTCTTCCAGAATACCCATATCCAGACCATCGCCGTGCAAAACAACGGTCCGGTTCAGCGCATCCGCCGCCGTTTCAGCCTGCGAGCGGTTCTTCTCGATCATTTTGGTATGCACCCGCCGCACGCCTTTTTCCAGCGAGGTAGCCACGTACAAGCCCACGTTCCCGCCGCCGACAATAATCACACGGTCGGTATTGGGATTTTTCTTGCCAAAAATTTCGTATGTGCGCGGGACATCTTCGGTTGCCGCAACCAAATAGATCTGATCACCTGCAAAAAGCTGGTCATTCGGGTCTGGCACAAACAGTTTTCCGTCGCGGCGAACCCCCACGACGACCGCCCGCAGGGTCGAAAACAGCTCTGACAATTGTCGAAGTGGCGTGTTGATCACGGCACAATCTTCCTCAAGTGTCAGCCCGATCAATTGAACTTTATCGTCCGCAAAACTTTCCGTGTCGAACGCCGCAGGAGCCGCGAGACGACGCAGTGCTGCCTCGGCCACTTCGCGTTCAGGTGAAATGATCACGTCAATCGGCAGATGCTCGCGGCGGTACAAATCCGAATACTCCGAATTCAGATAGGATTGCGAACGCAAGCGCGCGACCTTGCGGGGAATTTCGAAAACCGAATGCGCCACCTGACAAATGACCATATTCACTTCGTCCGAGAAGGTCGCGGCGATAATCATATCCGCGTCCCGCGCCCCTGCCCGCTCCAACACGTCAGGATGCGAGGCAAACCCCGCAACGCCACCAACATCAAGTGTATCGGTGATACGCCGCACCAGTGACCCGTTATTATCGACCACAGTAACGCTGTTATTTTCGGTTGAAAGATGGCGCGCCAATTGCCAGCCGACCTGACCTGCACCACAAATAATGATCTTCATCTAAGCATCCGCTCCGATTGTTCGGGGCATTATGCGATGTTTAGCGAGGGCTGGTCAATCACGATCCAAGCCTTTGATATTTCCGCCTATTTGAGGCATTTTCGTCTTTTGCCCCGTCGCGATATTCAGCGACTTCAGTTTCCGGTGCAATGCGGAGCGTTCCATGCCCACAAACTGTGCCGTTTTCGAGATATTCCCGCCAAAACGATCGATCTGCGAGATCAGATACTCCCGTTCGAACATTTCACGGGCCTCGCGCAACGAATATCCGGCAAAACTGGCCCCAAACGACAGTTGTTCGCTGGCGTTCACCTCTGCTCCGCCAGGTAATTCGGAAACTTGAATCGCACCTTTTTCAGGACCAAGAATAAGCACGCGTTCGATTGTGTTGCGCAGCTGCCTAATATTCCCCGGCCATGTCATAACTTCAAGGCGCGCCAACGCCTCGCCCGACATTTCGCGTATGGGCAGGCCTTGCAATGTGTTCAAATCCTTAATGAAATAGGTACACAGTTCCGGAATATCCGCGCGCCGCGATTCCAGCTCCGGCACCTCGATGGGTACCACATTGAGGCGATGATACAGTTCCTCGCGGAATTTACCCTGTCTGATTTCGGCAAGCAAATTGCGGTTCGTCGCAGAAATCACCCGCACATCGACGCGCACAACATCCTGCCCGCCAACCCGTTTGAAGTTCTGCTCCACCAGCACCCGCAAGATTTTGGACTGCGTGACATAGGGCATATCTGCCACTTCGTCGAAAAACAGAATGCCCCCGTGCGCGCGCTCGAACAATCCGGGTTCGTAACCACGCTCCACGGATTCCCGCCCAAACAGAACTTCCTCCATCATATCAGGCGCGATCGAGGCCGAGTTCACTGTGATAAACGGTGCATTTGCACGCGGGCTGCTAGAATGGATGAACCGCGCAGCGATCTCTTTGCCAGCCCCCGACGGTCCCGTTAGCAGAACCCGGGAGTTTGCCTGTGCAACCTTTTTCAGTTGCGTTTTCAGCGCCTTAAAGGCCGTACTATCACCAATCATATCGACAGCTTGCGAGCTTTCACTGCGCAGCGCCGAATTTTCAGACCGCAGGCGCGAGGCCTCCAATGCACGTGAGACAACCACCATTAACTGGTCGATATTAAACGGTTTTTCGATAAAATCATACGCGCCCTGCTTGATTGCCGCGACAGCGATCTCGACGTTACCATGGCCCGAGATGATCACCACCGGAATGTCAGGGTTATCACGGTGGATGGATTTCAGAATATCGATCCCGTCCAGCTTGCTGCCCTTCAGCCAGATATCCAGAATGACCAGCGCAGGCGGGTTGGCGTTAATCTCGCCAAACGCGGAATCGGAATCCCAGGCGATGCGCGCGCTATGCCCCTCGTCCTCCAGAATATCGGCGACGAGTTCGCGGATGTCTTTTTCATCATCGACAACAAGTATATCACTCATGATCCATTCCTTTGGTCTTCCGTATTGATAGTTGGCAGCGTCATTTTTGCTTCGGCGCCATGATGTTTATTGCCTTCAAAAACAGGGGCATCCAGCAATTCCAGCCGCCCGTCGTGTTCATCTACGATCTTCTTGACGATAGACAAACCAAGCCCCGTACCGGAATCCCGATACGTCACATAAGGCTCGAACAGGCGTGCGCGTTGCGCCGGGAACCCGACGCCGTTGTCCTGTATCTTGATTGTAATCGCGTCATCTTCAGCCCGCACAATTATCCGAACCTGCCCTGAAAACCCGTCCCCAGCCGCCTGTTTTGCGGTCACGGCCTCGCGGGCGTTTTTCACAAGGTTTGTAAAGGCTTGCGAGATCAACGTCTCGTCCAACATAAGTTTTGGCAATTTGTCCGGTGCATCCAGGCTTACCGAAATATCGGGATCAGCCTCGTTTTGCAGCAAA
>CAKZNY010000388.1 GCA_937132145.1 uncultured Paracoccaceae bacterium
CGTAATGGTGGGTGAATCACCCACCCTACATTCCGCCAATCACAAACACCCCACCAAACCACCGCGCCGTAAGGTGCGTGGTCTCCACGCACCATTCCACCCCGTCCACAAACACCACCCATCAACCGTCCCGCCCGTTGAAACCTCGCAACGGTGCGCGGGGACCGCACACCCTACATTTCGCCAACCTCAAATGTTGTGGATTGCCAACCATTGCGATTGGCATTTCGCCATTATCACATGTACGGATTTGTTGGCCCGTCGGGTTTGCGATGCCAATTTCATACGTGCGCGATTGTTGACCCGTAGGGTGCGTGGTCCCCACGCACCGCTGCAACATCACCACAAACGCCGCGCCAACCGTCTTTCCCCTCCACCCTCACCGCGTGTCGCAACCGTCGAACGGTGCGTGGGGACCACGCACCCTACGGTGTCATTGTCATATGTTTGGGATTGTTGATGCCATTATCAAACGCGGGTTATTGCCATTCGGGTGGAACCCGTCCTTCCTTTATATCTCGATGGATTGACGAATACGGCCAATCCGCTGGCTTCTCCACCAAACCGTGTTTGACGGGGTTCTTCCAACAATATTCCACATGGGCGCGGTAATCGCCCTCGTCACGTATATGATGCTCCCAATATCGCCGTTGCCAAATCCCGCGCTCGCCTCGCCGTATATGGCTTGGGCGAACATGCCCCTGCCCCACACCTCGTGAAAACCGCGCTTTGATAACCCGCCACCGTGTCGCATAATCGTCATCCCCGTCCGGCAACGTCATAACCATGTGTAAATGATCCGGCAAAATAACAACCGCATCGATATAAAACCGGCGATCTGAAATCGTCCGCATAAACGCATCCCGCAAGCCGCCAACTTCGCGCACCAACAAATCTGAAGTTCGATTCACCAAATTAACGGTAAAGAAGATGGTCGCACCGGAAAGCCGAGGACGTATGTAATTTGACATCCCATCACAATCGCAAAACTTGGTTAATAAATCGTAACCGCAAAAGGGGGCGCTCCGCCACATTAACCCCTCGTTAACCGCCCAAAATCGTACATACGGGTTGTGTACGGGTTGTGTACGGGTTGTGTACGGGTTGTGCACACCGCTTTTCACTCTTTTATTGATGCTTTCAGCCCCGTCCGCTACAACGATTATAGCGCATAAATCAGGAGCATTCCGATGACCAAAACCCGCACCGAAACCGACAGCTTTGGCCCCCTAGAGGTCCCCTCAGACAAGTACTGGGGCGCCCAAACCCAGCGCTCCTTAATGAACTTTCCGATAGGTTGGGAGAAGCAACCAATCGCCATAATCCGCGCCCTCGGCGTCGTCAAAAAAGGCTGCGCACAGGCCAACATTTCCCTTGGCAATCTGCCCCCAGAAATCGGCGATAAAATCATCCAAGCCGCCTCCGAAGTCATCGACGGAACCCTCGACGATCACTTCCCCCTAGTAGTGTGGCAAACCGGTTCCGGCACCCAAACCAACATGAACGCCAACGAAGTAATCGCCAACCGCGCGATCGAGCTTTCCGGCGGCGTAATCGGCTCCAAAACCCCCGTCCACCCCAACGATCATTGCAACATGGGCCAGTCCTCGAACGACACGTTCCCCACCGCCATGCACATCGCCATAGCCACCACCGCGCACGATATATTGCTACCGGGGTTAGAGAAACTCCACGCCGCCCTCGCTGCAAAATCCAACGAGTTCAAAGACATAATCAAAATAGGCCGCACCCACACCCAAGACGCAACCCCGTTAACCTTAGGCCAAGAATTCGGCGGCTACGCCTTCCAAGTCGAGCAAGGCATCAAGCGCGTCACCCACGCATTGCTAAACATCTACCCCCTCGCCCAAGGCGGCACCGCCGTCGGCACCGGCCTGAATACGACCAAAGGTTGGAGCGAATTAGTCGCCAAAAACATGGCCGAAATCACCGGCCTACCCTTCATCACCGCCCCCAATAAATTCGAGGCCCTAGCCGCCCACGACGCCCTAGTCGAGATGTCCGGCGCCCTGAAAACCGTCGCCGCATCAGTCTTCAAAATCGCCAACGACATCCGCCTCCTAGGCTCCGGCCCCCGCTGCGGTTTAGGCGAACTAATGCTCCCCGAAAACGAGCCCGGATCCTCCATCATGCCCGGCAAAGTAAACCCCACCCAAGTCGAAGCCATCACCCAGGTTTGCGCCCAAGTCATGGGCAACGACGCCGCCGTAGGCTTCGCCGGCTCGCAAGGCCATTTCGAGTTAAACGTTTATAAACCAATGATGGTCTATAACGTCCTTCAATCCATGCAATTGCTAGGCGATTCGTCCGTCGCCTTTACCGACAACTGCGTCGTGGGAATCGAGGCCGACGAGGAGCGGATTTCGAAATTAATGTGGGAAAGCTTGATGTTAGTGACTGCACTGGCCCCAGAAATCGGCTACGACAACGCCACCAAGGTCGCCAAGACCGCCCACAAAAACCGCACCACATTGCGGGAAGAGGCAATTAACCTTGGCTTGGTTGACGGCGAAACCTTTGACCGTATCGTGCAGCCAAAAGACATGATCGGCCCCAAATAACTTGAAACCTGTCGTCGCGCGTGGCAGGTTTGCACCATGGGAAAACTCGTAAACCTCCGCACCGTTCGCAAACAGAAAACTCGCGAAACCATACGCGAAAAGCAAGCGCGCGTGGCAAAAAACGCAGGTGTCAAAGCGCGCGAGCGTGATCGGGTAGCAAAACAAAACGACCTGTCCGAGCGCGCCCTCGACGGGCACAAACGCGACAACGAGGTATAAATGCGCCCCGAAAAACACTCCCTGACCCTGCGCGGTCACCGCACCAGTGTGTCGCTGGAAAGCCAGTTCTGGAAAGCATTTCTGGAAATTTCAGCCCATGAGGGCAAAACCATCAACGGCCTAGCCGCCCAGATAGACGAGGCCCGCGCCCCCGAAACCGGTCTCGCCACCGCTATCCGCGGCTACGTCCTGCAATGGTATCAGGATCAGCACGAGGCGTTATCCGCAGGTAAATCCCGTCCGCAGACCTAACCGTCAGATGCGCTACCGGAACAGGCACGTCGCGCGTGGTTTCAAACCGGAACGCCTTCAAGAACATCGCCAACATCAGCACGCCCTCGATTCGGCCAAAACCAGCACCGGGGCACACGCGCGGGCCTGCTGAAAACGGAATGAACGCATCACGTTTACGCGCCTTGCCATTATCCGTCTGCCAGCGATACGGGTCGAATTCGTCGGGGCGATCCCATAGCCGTTCGTGCCGCTGCAAATGCCACGGCGAGATGATCACCATAGAACCGGCAGGCACCGGGCAGCCCCGAAACTCGGTGGCCTCGACAGCATCGCGCAGGAACATCGGAACGGGTGGATAAAGGCGCAAAACCTCGTGAAACACATCCTTGGTAAACCGCATTTTAGACAAGTCCGACGGCTGCGGCGGGTCACTTAACAGCTTTGCCTCGCCCACCACCTCGTCCTGAACGCCTTCGTCCATCGCCAGCAAATAAAACGCCCAAGACAGCGCACTAGCCGAAGTTTCATGCCCTGCCAAAAAGAATATCGCGACCTGATCCACCATCTCGGACTTCGAAAACCGGTAGCCGGTGCTCGGGTTCACCGCCGTCATCAAACTGGTCGCCAGATCATCCGGAGCAGTGCCCGCATCGATCTCTTTTTGCCGTGCATCCACCATTTCAACCAACAACGCGCGGATAACAGTTGCATGCCGCCCCGCCGATCTAGATCGAAATCTTGGCACCCATTTGGGTAATTTCAGCAAGGCGGGAATGCTCCAAAGCGGTTGTGTTCTCTGGTATTCGCGAAAAGAATGAAAAACCTTTTCGGCCACCTCCGCCGGAAGTGGCACAGAAAATAATGTGCGAAAAATTATGTCCGCAGCCAGATACGACGTTACAAATTCCATCTCGACAGGCTGGCCATCCGCGCGCCTCGCAAGTCGTCCAATCGCCGCCTCCCCCGCCTCGCGCATGCACAAAAACGCTTGGCGCGGGCAGCCTTTGAACGCTGGATTGATGATGTCGCGCTGGGCGCGCCACTGCTCGGCATTCGTTGTGAAAATCGAATCCCCCAACAACGGGCGCAGGGTATCGGCAAGAACCTTGGACTTTGGGTAATTATCCACCTCGTCAATCAAAACACGGCGCACCAACGCAGGCTCGTTAACCAGAAACGAGCGATAAAACGGCAACCGAACCTGCGCCATCCACGCATGATACAACCGCGCTGGTTGCGAAGAAAACATATCGTGCCGGAACAAAGATATACGCTTGATCACACCGATTCCGTCGGGGCGCGAGGCGGGTTTGGGGGCCAGTTTAGCCATCCCCGACCTCGACCGAAGTATGAGGTGAATACACTTTTTCAATAACTGACGCTGTCGAAGAACGGTGCGCAAAACGGGCCTTTAAGCTAATAGGGCCGGCCGTGATTTTGAAATAATCATATTCCACGGGGTAATCGAAGGCGCATAAATACTGGATATGACGGCGGAAAAACTTCCAGCGCGTCGCGCGTTGCGTCTCGGCAGAAAGCGTTTGGCTGAACGCTGCTGAAATCACGGTTGGTCCATATTTTTTGGTTAACGGCGCGGCCCCGCTAACCAGAACCGGATCCGAAAGCGCAAAGCACGCGCCGTCACCGGGGGCCGATACATCCAGCCACTTCACGTCACTCCTCGCTGATATTTGTTGCAAATCCCGGCGCAAATCCCATGCGTTTGGCAAGAATGCCGTAACCGGAATGGCCTGTCCCAATGTCAGCAATGCAAGTTTAGGGGCGTCCGCGCGACGGCGCAAAACCTCGGCGGCCAGAACCACCGCCAGATGTGCGCCCGATGAGTGGCCGACGATCATAACCTCGTCCATGTCGGAATCGAGTGCCTCGCAAATGCGGTCGCAGAACTTGTCCACACGGCTCCCCAAAACCTCTGGCATTGCCCCGCCGTCTTGTGCCCAAAACGCAAAATCATGCAGCAGATAGTAGGCGAAAAAGTGTTTATCCCAACGGCGAAACAGCACCAACATCAGGTAGAATAGGGCCAGACCGAGCGCAAAACCGACCGCGCCGCCAACAGCACCACCCAGAATATTTCCGAGCATCGCCGAAAACATAATCTGCCCCAGCAACACTACCACCGGATACATCGCCGCCAAGATCGGGGCTCGCCGCAGTCGCCGCAACGCCCCCAACGCGCCGCTCGAAACGTATAACCAAAGCGTTTTCAGCAATAACCAATAGGTCACGGGAATCGAGTTGCGCATGGAATCGAACACAATGTCATTCCACAGCAAAAACTCGACGCGTGTGTCGGTTTCAACCCCGTCGATGTGCGTGTTTACCGCCCAGTGATACCGCTCCTGCTGGCCCGTAGAACCTTTGATCGACAGCTCGTATCCGGAAATTTCCGCCTGCTTTTTACCCTCGATTCGGTAAAGCTCCCGATAGCGGCGCGGCGGCATCGGGTCATAGCCGGGGACGTAAAAAACATGCCGCCGGCGAACAGAAGGGTTAATAATTTCAGTCATAGTTATTGAAAATACCAGATAAATTTACGATATTCTACAATACGAATATGGCTTATTCTAGCCGATATAGCCAAGAACCGGTAGATTTTCCAGCAGCCAGAAGGACATCTCGGAGAACAGACCGGTTACCAGCATCAATCCAACAACCACCAGCATCACGCCCATGATCTTTTCGATCAGACCCATGTGCTTTTTGAAGCGGTTCATCGCCTTCACGAAGCGCTTCATAAACATGGCTGCCAGAATGAACGGAATGCCCAAACCGGCCGCGTAAAATGCCATCATCACAACCCCGCGCTGGACGGATCCTTCTTGCGCGGCAAGGGACAGGATCGTGCCCAGAATCGGACCTATACATGGTGTCCAACCAAAGGCAAACGCGAGGCCGAGGATATACGCCCCGAACAGGGTTCCCCCCTGGTTGCCTGCATCAAAACGTGCCTCGCGGTAGAGGAACGGGATTTTCAGAATACCCAGAAAGTGCAGGCCGAACAGGATGATAACCACCCCGGCGACCATTCCCATTTGTGTTTGATATTGCAGGAAAACCTGCCCGAAAGCCGAGGCGGCGAGGCCAAGGAAAATGAACACCGTCGACAGCCCCATGACGAAGAATACCGCCTTGGTAATCACGCCATTGCTGCGCCCCTCGGACATATCGTCGATCGAGGTTCCGCCGATGAACGCCAGATACGGCGGCACGATTGGCAGCACACAGGGCGACAGAAACGAAAGAATTCCCGCGAACGTGGCAATCATCAGAGAAAGCCCCATCGATGCGTCTATGATATCAATTCCGAACATGGTGAACCTTTCTGTTTGTATCTACTTAAGGGGTTTTCCGGTAAACGTCATGCCCTGATTTGTAACAATCGCGTGGACAATTGTTACAGTCGGGATTAGGGCTGTATTATGGATTGGGATCATGAACTGGATGCGGTCGGGCTGCTATGCCCGCTGCCGATACTGAAGGCACGGAAACGGCTGCAAGCGTTGCAGTCCGGGCAGGTCTTGCGCCTTATTGCAGACGATCCTGCCGCCGTGATCGATGTCCCGCATTTTTGCCATGAACAGGGGCACGAGCTGGTTTCAACCAACACTGATACGCGTGAACACGTCTATATGATCCGTAAAGGTTAACACTTGATTGTTATCGTCTTGGGCGGTGACACTACGGCTGCGTGACACCGCCGAGCGAAGCGAGGCCCCCCCTCTCCACTCCACCGCTCCCGCCCTTCGGTTGGGCCAAGCCTCGCTTCGCTCGGCGGTTGTTCAGCTTGGTAAGGGGCGCTAATACCTCTTTATTGTGCTGCCTGCGCGTGTGGGGTTCCTCC
>CAKZNY010000389.1 GCA_937132145.1 uncultured Paracoccaceae bacterium
AAGGCTTGTTGTCATGCGCTAAAAGAAGTGCCGGAAGTGAACGCCGAAATCGACGGCACCGACGTGGTGTACAAAAACTTCGTCCACATGGGCGTGGCCGCTGGTACGCCAACGGGCCTCGTAGTGCCGGTTGTGCGCGATGCAGATCAGATGTCCTTCGCCGCGATCGAAAAGAAAATTGGCGAACTCGGGGCTCGCGCCCGCGCCGGCAAGCTGTCCATGGCAGAAATGCAAGGCGGTACGTTTACCATCTCCAATGGCGGCGTTTACGGATCGTTAATGTCCTCCCCCATCCTGAACCCACCGCAGTCCGGCATCTTGGGCATGCACAAAATTCAGGATCGCCCCGTAGTGGTTAACGGCGAAATCGTCATCCGCCCGATGATGTATCTGGCCCTATCCTACGACCACCGCGTCGTGGACGGCAAAGGCGCTGTGACCTTCCTTGTGCGCGTAAAAGAAACACTAGAAGACCCACGCCGCCTGTTGATGGATTTGTAGGCATATCGCCGAAAGCTTAGAAAACAAACTGCAAAGGAAACCATTCATGTCCAGCTATGACGTAATCATCATCGGCGGCGGTCCCGGCGGCTATGTCTGCGCAATCCGCTGCGCCCAGCTCGGCCTGAAAACCGCTTGCGTGGAAGGCCGCGGAGCGCTCGGCGGAACCTGTCTGAATGTGGGATGCATCCCGTCAAAGGCACTGCTACACGCCTCGCATTCCTTGCACGAAGCACAAACGAATTTCCCCAAAATGGGTCTGATGGGCAAAAGCCCCTCTGTCGATATTGGCAAAATGATGGACTACAAGCAGGGCGTGATTGACGGCAATACGGCCGGTATCGAATTTCTGTTCAAGAAAAACAAAGTCGACTACATCCAAGGCTGGGGTAAAATCACTGGCAAGGGCGAAGTGACGGTCGGCGATGACATTCACACCGCAAAAAACATCGTGATCGCAACAGGTTCCGAGCCATCCTCCCTTTCCGGCGTAACGGTCGACGAAAAAATAGTAGTGACCTCGACAGGCGCGTTAAGCCTGCGCAAAATCCCCAAGAAAATGGTCGTCATCGGGGCAGGTGTGATCGGGCTGGAACTAGGATCCGTATACTCTCGCCTAGGTTCCGAGGTCACCGTTATCGAATTTCTTGACCAAATTACGCCGGGTATGGATCGCGAGATCTGCAAAACCTTCCAGCGCAGCTTGAAAAAACAAGGGCTGAAATTCGTGATGGGCGCAGCCGTTCAAAAGGTCGAGACCAACAAAACCAAAGCCAAAGTCACCTATAAGCTGCTCAAAAAAGGTACCGAAGTAACCATCGACGCAGACGTGGTTCTGGTCGCAACGGGCCGCAAACCCTTCACCGATGGTCTGGGCTTGGCAGAAATCGGCGTCGAAATGACTGACCGCGGACAGATACAAACCAACGCGCACTGGCAAACAAATGTCGAAGGCCTGTATGCAATCGGCGACGTTATCACTGGCCCAATGCTGGCCCACAAGGCCGAAGACGAAGGCATAGCGGTCGCCGAAACCATCGCAGGCCAAGCGGGCCATGTGAACTATAACGTCATTCCAAGTGTGATCTACACAATGCCCGAGGTTGCCTCCGTTGGTAAAACTGAAGAGCAACTGAAGGAAGAAGGGCGCGCATATAAGGTCGGAAAATTCAACTTCATGGGTAACGCTCGTGCCAAAGCAAATTTTGCGGGTGAAGGCTTCGTGAAAATTCTGGCGGATGCCGAAACCGATCGCATTCTAGGATGCCACTTGATGGGCCCAGCCGCTGGTGAACTTATCCACGAAATCTGCGTGGCCATGGAATTCGGAGCCTCCGCCGAAGACATCGCCCGCACGTGCCACGCACATCCGACATATTCCGAAGCTGTCCGCGAGGCGGCCTTGGCATGTGGCGACGGCGCAATTCACGCGTAACCGCCGAGCAAAGCGAGGCTCGGCCCAACCGAAAAAAGGGTGGCCCGTCAGGGCTGCTCGTTTTCGGGCGGGAGGGCTCCTTAGCCCTTCATTTCTTCCCAAAAACCTTTGACTTTACCAAAAAAGTCGCTCGAAGCAGGGTTGTTTTCGCTGCTTAGTTCCTCGAACTCCTTAAGAAGTTCTTTCTGTCGTGCAGTCAGATTAACAGGCGTTTCGACCACCAGTTCGATATATAAATCGCCAGAGCCACCACCGCGTAATGACGGCATGCCCTTGCCACGAAGCCGCAGTTGTTTGCCCGATTGTACACCCACTGGAACTTTCACGCGCGAACGCCCGCCGTCCAGTGTCGGTGCTTCCAGTTCTCCGCCAATTGCTGCCGTAGCCATGGAAATCGGAATTTGGCAGAACAGGTTCTGGTTCTCACGCTCGAAAATCGCATGCGGTTGCACTTCGATAAAGATGTACAAATCGCCAGTTGGCCCGCCTCGCAAACCCGCCTCGCCTTCGGCCGCCAGTCGAATACGTGTACCTGTTTCAACGCCTGCCGGAATGTTAACATTTAACGAGCGGTTCTTCTGCACACGCCCGCCTCCCGCACAAATTCCACAAGGGTTCTTGATGATTTGCCCACGGCCCGAACACGTCGGACAACTGCGCTCGACAGTAAAAAATCCTTGCTGCGCCCGTACTTTACCCATGCCTGAACAGGTCGGGCACGTCGTCGGTTCGGCACCACCCTCGGCCCCCGTTCCGTTGCAAGTATCGCAAGAAACCGAGCTTGGAACCGTGATTGTCGCCTGCTTACCACTGTAAGCTTCCTCTAGCGTCACGCCCAGATTATAGCGCAAGTCCGAGCCGCGCGTTGCACGTTGCCCACCACGACGCCCACCGCCGCCCGTGAACCCGCCAAACAAATCATCGAAAACATCAGAAAACGCGCTGCCAAAATCGCCTTGCCCACCCGGGCGGAATCCGGCGCCGGCGCTGGCACCTGTACCACCCTCGAACGCGGCATGACCATAGCGGTCGTATGCAGCCTTCTTTTCGGCGTTTTTTAGGATGTCGTAGGCTTCCGTAACCTCTTTGAACTGCTCTTCAGCGTTCGGATCGTCACGGTTTTGGTCCGGATGTAATTCCTTCACCTTGCGGCGATAGGCTTTTTTCAGCGTGGCGGCATCTGAACCATTATCGGCCCCGAGCACGTCATAATAATCACGTTTTGCCATCCGGAAAATTCCCTTCTTCAAACAAAACGGCCCGCCCGATCAGGGGCGGGCCAGAATTGTCGCAAGCCTGATTAGGCTTTGTCTTTTTCGTCGAGGTCCTCGAAGTCCGCGTCAACAACATCGCTGTCATCCGCGCCACCCTCGGCAGCCGCAGCTTCGGCTTCAGCAGCTTCCTGCTGTTCCTTGTAGATGGCCTCGCCCAGTTTCATCGCGGCTTCAGTCACATCCTGACTGCGCGCCTTGATGGCTTCTGCGTCGTCACCTTCCAGCGCTTCGTTCAGGTTTTTGATCGACATTTCGATGACTTCGACTGTTGTCGGATCAACCTTCTCGCCGTGCTCCTCAACCGATTTCTCGGTGCTGTGAATCAGGCTTTCAGCAGAGTTTCGCGCCTCGACCATTTCGCGTTTCTCTTTATCAGCCTCGGAATTTTCCTCGGCCTCGCGCACCATGGCCTCGATATCCTCGTCAGAAAGACCACCGGATGCTTGAATGGTGATCTTCTGCTCTTTGCCTGTGCCTTTGTCCTTGGCCGACACAGAAACGATACCGTTGGCATCAATGTCAAAGGCAACCTCGATCTGCGGAACACCGCGTGGTGCTGGCGGGATAGACTCAAGATTGAACTGGCCGAGCATCTTGTTGTCGGTCGCCATCTCGCGCTCGCCTTGGAACACACGGATTGTCACAGCGTTCTGGTTGTCTTCAGCCGTCGAGAACACCTGACCCTTTTTAGTCGGGATCGTCGTGTTGCGGTCGATCAGACGAGTGAACACACCGCCCAAAGTTTCGATGCCTAGCGACAGCGGTGTTACGTCCAGAAGAACAACATCCTTAACGTCGCCCTGAAGGATACCGGCCTGAATCGCCGCGCCCATCGCAACCACTTCGTCCGGGTTAACACCTTTGTGTGGCTCTTTACCGAAGAAAGCTGTCACCTCCTCGATCACCTTAGGCATACGGGTCATACCGCCAACCAAAACAACCTCGTCGATGTCGTCTTTGGTCAGGCCGGCGTCTTTCAACGCAGCTGCACAAGGTTTCATAGAGGCTTTGATCAAGTCGCCAACCAGCGATTCCAGTTTTGCGCGGGTCAGTTTCATGACCAGATGCAAAGGCTGGCTGGTCTTTGGGTCCATCGTAATGAACGGCATGTTCAGTTCAGTCTGGGTGGCCGTGGACAGTTCGATCTTGGCCTTCTCGGCCCCTTCTTTCAGACGCTGAAGCGCCATCTTGTCTTTCTTCAGATCAACGCCCGTGTCTTTCTTGAATTCTTTGGCGAGATATTCAACGATACGCATGTCGAAATCTTCCCCACCGAGGAATGTGTTACCATTGGTTGATTTCACTTCGAACAGGCCGTCGTCGATTTCCAGAATGGACACATCGAACGTACCGCCACCAAGGTCATAAACAGCAATCGTTTTGCCGCCCTCTTTATCGAGGCCGTATGCCAACGCAGCGGCCGTCGGCTCGTTGATAATACGCAGCACTTCAAGGCCCGCGATTTTACCGGCATCTTTGGTCGCCTGACGCTGGGCATCGTTGAAATACGCCGGAACGGTGATAACGGCTTGCGTTACAGGCTGACCAAGATAATCCTCGGCGGTTTCTTTCATTTTGCCCAGAATGAACGCGGAAATTTGCGACGGGGAGTATTTCTCACCCTGCGCTTCAACCCATGCATCACCCGAGCCGCTGTCGACAATCTTGTATGGAATCAGGTCCATATCTTTCATCACCACCGGATCATCAATGCGACGACCGACCAGACGTTTAATTGCAGAAAGCGTATTTTCAGGGTTTGTAACAGCCTGACGTTTCGCGGCCTGACCAACCAGACGCTCGTCATCTGTGAAACCTACGACGGACGGCGTGGTCCGCGCACCCTCGGAGTTTTCAATAACTTTGGCTTGCGCCCCATCCATGATGGCCACGCAGGAGTTTGTAGTTCCAAGATCAATACCGATAACTTTAGACATATGTCTTCCTTTCAAACGGCGAGTATGAAGCGCGGGTCCATTATGGCCCCCGGACTTCGTCCCATAAGGTAACCCCCGATGCGGGGATCGTTTGAAGGGTATATAGGAGGCGCTTTTGCAGGCTACAACCGCCTACAAGGGGTCTTTTTCACGTTTTATTGATCGAAACGCAGAATCTTTGGCAAAACAGCCATAGATTCGTAATCCTTAAGAAAAATAGTGTCGTGTTATCCACTCGGCAACCAGCGCGGGCTTGTCGCTATCCTCGATTTCGACGGTAACTTTCAAGGTTTGGGTAATCTCTCCGTCGCGGACATTAATCGCGATAAGTTCAAAGCGGCCCCGAATCCGTTTTCCTGAACTGACGGGCGAAATGAACCGGATACGATCAAACCCGTAGTTAACGCTGTGAATCAGACCCTCGATAGGCGGCACCGCGTCCTCGGCCATCGCGCTTAACATCGAGAGAGTCAGAAAACCGTGGGCAATGGTCCCTCCAAAAGGCGTGGCCTTTGCCTTTTCGGGGTCAATATGAATGAACTGCTGGTCTTCGGTCACATCCGCGAAAAGCCCGATGCGATCCTGATCCATGGGAAACCAGCGGGAAAGGCCAATTTCTTTCCCAAGCAAGGCCTCCATTTCTGCGGGCGAAGTCACGGCAGTTTCCTTTTATTCCCTTTTCCGTCCACCGCGACAAACACGAATTTTGCCTCGGTAACCTTAAGGCGAATACCTTCCGGTACGCGCGTGATCCACACCTCCACACCGACATGCATCGATGTGGTGCCTTCCTTCAACAGCTCCGAATAGATCGTCACAAGATCCCCGACATGCACCGGTTTGTGAAACGTCATCGCGTTGACCGCCACCGTCGCGACCTTCCCGTTAGAGCGCGTCCGCGCCACAACCGAGGCCCCCAAATCCATCTGCGCCATTAGCCAACCGCCAAAAATATCACCGTTGGCATTTGTGTCAGCAGGCATCGCAATAGTTTGCAACGCCAACTCGCCCTTAGGCTCTTTATCGCTCATAGCATCGACCTCTTACCCCAACTTTCGCTCATATTTTTACGAAGCCAAAATTCAATCATCATGGCGATCATTACCAACGTCAGCGATAAATAAACCGGATATTCCATGTTAGTGTGGCGCGGGAAGTAGTTAACAAACGCAGCCCCGCGCGCCTGATCAATGCTGTGAAACAACGGATTCCAATCGAACCATGAAACCATAGTCGCCGACATGTAATTCGCAGGCAACATCTTGCCGCTGGTTATCATATTCGCACGTCGGTACAACTGCGCAAACATCGGTATGAACTTCGGCATGAACGGGGTCAGCACTCCAAACATCAAACCAATCGCTACACCGCTTGCCCACGCCATAAAGAACGGGAAAATGATGCCCGCTGGATTATAAAACTCCAATCCACCCCGCAGAATATGGACTACGAGCAGGATTATCGAGAAAGCCAGAATTTGCATATACAGGCCAGAAAGAACGGATGACATAATATTTAAAAGGGAACTGACCGGTGTGTGTAAGGTAAGGCCGCCCAACGGTGACACCGCACCCATAGCCGATTTTACGGCCTTATTATGTGTCATAAACAGGAAAATTCCGGTAAGCAGGAAAATAACGAAATCCCCACGAATAGCGAAGGACCGCATCCCGAGAACCGAAAAAAGCACGAAGAAAATCGCCAACATTGTCAGACTTTGAAGTATCTCAATGCCCAACCCGAGCGTAGCAT
>CAKZNY010000390.1 GCA_937132145.1 uncultured Paracoccaceae bacterium
CATTTCTTCCTCAACACTGCGGATCATCGCGTGACGTTCGCGAATTTCGGGATGCGAGCCGTGGCTCATGTTCAGGCGGAACACATCGGCCCCTGCAATGAACAAATCCTTAATCATCTCGCGGGTATCCGAGGCCGGACCGAGTGTCGCTACGATTTTCACATTTCGTTGTCTACGCATCTTTTTCTTCTTCCATTCAAGCAATCCGTACAGGCCACTGCGCGATATATAGCAAAAATCGGGGAATGTCCGAAATAAACGGGGAAATATCCTGTCTTTATGGCCACGGCATCTGGTTCATGCTTGCGACAGTGTTTATCTACTGCGTGTAGATGACAGGAATATGACGAATGCCAGACGATCCCGCTTACGAAATCCTTAACCCCGACGGCAAGACCCCCGTTTTGCTGATATGTGACCATGCCTCCAACGCTGTGCCGGATTCCGTTAACGGCGGCACGCTTGGCTTGCCGGACCATGATATGCAGCGCCACATCGCTTACGACGTCGGCGCTCGCGGTGTGACCGAGCACCTGACCGAGCTGCTGGACGCCCATGCAATTGTTTCGCGCTTTTCCCGCCTCGTCATTGACCCGAACCGTGGGGAGGACGATCCCACAATCCTGATGAAACTCTATGACGGGTCCATCATTCCGGGGAACCGCCACGCCGACGATGCCGAAAAAGAGCGCCGTATAGCCCAATTCTACCGCCCCTACCACGAGGCACTGCACCGCCAGATCGACATGATGGTGGCGCAGGGGCGCACGCCTGCACTTGTCTCCATCCACTCGTTCACCAAGCAGTTGAAAAACCGCCCGCCCCGCCCGTGGCATTTGGGCGTTCTGTGGGCGCACGACGGCCGACTTGCCAAGCCGTTCATGGATTACTTCGCCAAAGACGATGATGTTTGCGTCGGCGATAACGAGCCGTATTCCGGCGAGCTTGAGGGCGACACTATGTATTCCCATGGAACCCGCCGCGGCCTTCCGCATATACTGATCGAAATTCGCAACGACCTGATCGAAACCCCCGAGGGCCAGTTTGAATGGGCCGACCGCATCGCGCCAGCGCTTTGGATGGCGCTGGAAAACCTTAAGGAAGAAGCCAACAATGGATGATCAAACCCGCCTTGAAATCGAAGCCGCCGCTTTCCGCAGCTTGGTGACCCACCTGCAGAATCGCACCGATGTGCAGAACATCGACATGATGAACCTGACCGGTTTTTGCCGCAACTGCCTAAGCCGCTGGTATATGGAGGCCGCAAATAAACGCGGCCTCGAGATGACCAAGGACGCCGCCCGCGAGCATGTCCACGGCATGCCTTTCGATGACTGGAAAACCATCAACCAGATCGAGGCCGACGACGAAAAGCAGGCCGCCTTTAAAATCGCCTTTACACGCACACATGGGAACGCACCAAAATGATATACCGTCTTGTCTTCGCAATTTCACTTTCTCTGGCACCGATCGCCCAGGCAGAACCCCCGCGCGTTGTCACCAGCATCGCGCCCCTGCAAGGGCTGGTGGCTGATATAATGACAGGCATCGGCACGCCCACACTGCTGCTGGGTGAAGCAATCTCGCCCCACGATTTCGCCATGCGTCCCTCGCAGGCCAAGGCGATAAGTGACGCGGATGTGCTGTTCTACATCGGCCAAAATATGGAACCTTGGCTGGAAAAAGCCTTGCAAGCCCGCAGCAATAACGGTCTTGTCATCGCGCTTGGCAACATGCCCGACATAAACCTTCTGGAAGCCCGCGAGTTAAGCGAATTCGGCGAAATCAACGACGAGGAAGAGGAAGAGGGCATATACGATCCACACATGTGGCTCGATCCGTCAAACGTCCTGATATGGCTGGACATAATCACAGGCGTTCTGGAAATCGCCGACCCTGACAACAAACTGATCTACCGCGCAAACCTCGCCCGCAGCCACACTGAGATCGTCAATGCGATCGATAGCACACGCCGCGCCCTCGCCCCGCTTGCAGATGTTGAACTGATCGTCACCCACGACTCCACGCAATACTTCGAGGAAGCGTTCAACCTCAACGTCATCGGCGCATTTTCCTCAAGCGACGGGCAAAAGGCCGGCGCACGCAGCCTTAGCACACTACTCGGCAAGCTCGACCCGAATACTTGTCTGGTCGAGGATACCACCAACCCCAGCCGAGTAACCGCCAATCTGCCCGATAATATCACGCACGTCAAAATTGACCCCATGGGATTCGACCAACTTGGCGCTAGCTACTATCCCCGCCTGCTAGCTGCCTTCACGCAATCCCTGTCGGAATGCATCGACTGACCCCCTTTCCATTCCTCAAAATTCAAGGCAATCTGCCCAAATGTCCAACGACCCGATTGATAGAACCGGCCTGCGCCGCGAATTCTGGAAGCGCTTCCCGCTAGCCGACCTGCCCCTGAATGAATGGGAGGCGTTATGTGACGGTTGCGGCCGCTGCTGCATGTTAAAGCTGGAAGACGAAGATACAGGCCGCATCGCCTATACCGACATCGCTTGCCGCCTGTTTGACGATGAAACCTGCAATTGCGGCAACTATGCCCTGCGCAAACAACTGGTCAAAACCTGCGTGATCGTGCGCCCCGACAACCTTGACGAAATCCTGCACTGGATGCCCGCCACCTGCGCCTACAAATTGATAGACGAGGGCAAGCCCCTGTTTGACTGGCACCCCCTGATTTCCGGCACGCGCGACAGCGTGGATGCCGCCGGAATATCCATGCGTAATCGCACAGTTCCCGAATTCGAAGTCGATGAAGACGACCTGCTAGATCACACCATAGAAGGGATGACGTAAATGTGGTTCACCTCCGATAACGCAGGCCCCGCTGCGCCCGAAATCATGGCCGCCATGATGAAAGCGAACGAGATTTACAGCCAGTCCTATGGTGCCGACCCGATCATGGACCGCGTTCGCGACCGCATCCGCGAAATATTCGAGGCTCCGGACGCCGCCGTTTATCTGGTATCCACCGGAACGGCGGCCAATTCGTTGGCGCTAGCCTCCATGGTGCAACCTTGGCAGACGATCTATTGCCACCGCCACGCGCATATACAGGAAGACGAATGCGGCGCGCCTGAATTTTATTCAGGCGGCGCAAAGCTGACATTGCTGGACGGGGCTGACGCGAAAATCGACCTCGATTCCTTCACACAAGCCGTCGCCGAAACCGGACAAGTCGGCGTTCATAACGTACAAAAAGGCGCGTTGTCCATCACTACGGCCACCGAAAACGGCGCGGTCTATTCCGTTGCTGAGATCGAGGCCCTCTGCGCCATCGCCAAAGCCAACGACATCCCCGTTCATCTGGACGGCGCCCGTTTCGCCAACGCGTTGGTCAACCTTGGCTGCTCACCCGCCGAAATGACATGGAAAGCCGGTATCGAGGCGGTAAGTTTCGGCGGCACCAAGAACGGCTGCGTCGGCGTCGAGGCAGTCATACTGTTTGACCCAAAACGCGCATGGGAGTTCGAGCTTCGCCGCAAACGGGGTGGGCATCTTGTGTCCAAACACCGCTATCTTTCCGCACAAATGGAGGCCTATCTGACCGATGATCTGTGGCTGAACATGGCGGCAAAATCAAACGCGGCTGCCGCCAGATTATCGGCGGGAATACTGCAACTTCCGGGGGCTAACCTGCTGCACCCAACCGATGCCAACATCGTCTTCGCTGGCTGGAAACGTTCTGGCCACAAAGCGGTGCAGGACGCGGGGGCGCATTACTATTTCTGGCCGTTCGACCAAACCCTAGACGGCGATCCTGACGAAATTCTGACGGCGCGAATGGTCTGCAACTGGGCAACCACCGAGGATGACGTGAGCAACTTCTTACGCATCATCGCCGAATAGAAACGCCCTGACCACGCGCGCGAATTCGGGCGCGTGGCTGATCGGCCCCATATGTCCTGTGGCGTCGAAAACCCGCCGCTCCACATTCGGCAATGCTGCTTCGATTAGATCGTTCAGCAAACCGATAGTCGCAGGCGACCGCGCGCCTTCCATCAACAGACATGGCATCTGAAGCGCCGTAATATTTTCCAACGTCACCGGCCCGACGCGATCCTCGATGACCGAATGGGTGTTTTCCAAAATCAACGGAATAGTTTTCAGCATGTACTTCTGCTGCGCCTCGGGCATCACCTGAAAACCACCGTGACTGCCCCAGCGATCCAAAAATGCCTCGGCGGCTTGCTGCCACTCGCCTGCCAGCAAATGTTTACCAAACGCCTCGGCATCTGCCATTTCCCGCGCGTAAGCCTGCGGGTTACCTGCCGCCAACAGCGAAAAATACACCGGCTCGTACAGCGATAAACTGGCAACCAAATCAGGGCGCTCCACTGCACATCGCAGCGCCACCGTTGATCCGAAACTGTGGCCAATAAGATGGGCAGGCGCATCCAGCCGTTCCAAAACCGCTATCGTCGTCTCGCAAGCCTGATCCTGAATATCGAGCGCGGGATCAAACGTAGTCGCCCCATGCCCCGGCAAATCAATCGCCACCATCGCCAAGCGATCTTTCAGCCCAGCCATCACACCGCCCCAAGCGCCGGAATGCGCCAGTGAACAGTGCAACAAGACCGCCGGTTCGCCGCTGCCCGCATACAAAATACCCGTTTTTCGCCCTGCAATAACCTCGACCGCCATGCGCCCCTCCAAATAAATCCTCTCAGTCCTACCCTACAGGCTTTGCAAGTGCGAGCAGTTTTGCTACACCCCCCACAAGCACTGATCAGTGATTCCTACAGCCCATGAAAAGGTCCATCACATGAGCAACTCCAAGCCCCCCAAACTAATCTCCGGTAACGCGAACATACCCTTGGCCAAGGCCATCGCAAAGCGCATGACAATTCATCAGGGTAGCCCTGTCGAACTGGTCGAGGCGCGTATTGAACGCTTTAACGACAGCGAAATCTGGGTCGAGGTTTATGAAAACATCCGTGGCGAGGATATGTTCATTATCCAGCCCACATCGAACCCGACGAACGATAACCTGATGGAAATGCTGATCATCACCGACGCCTTGCGCCGCTCGTCTGCCAAACGTATCACGGCGGTTATTCCCTACTTCGGATATGCCCGCCAAGATCGCCGCACCAAGGCCCGCACGCCTATTACCGCCAAGCTGGTCGCAAATCTGATCACCCAAGCTGGCATCGAACGTATCCTGACCCTTGATTTGCACGCAACGCAAATTCAAGGGTTTTTTGATATTCCCGTGGACAACCTCTATGCTGCGCCAGTCTTCGCGCTGGATGTGAAGCACCACTTCAAAAACATCGAAGACGTTACCGTGGTTTCCCCTGACGTTGGCGGCGTAGCCCGCGCTCGGGAATTGGCGAAACGCATCGACGCTGGTCTGGCGATTGTTGACAAACGTCGCGGCGCACCAGGGGAAATCGCTGAAATGACGGTCATCGGTGATGTGACCGACCGTATTTGTATTATCGTGGACGATATTGTCGATACCGCCGGAACGCTTTGCAAAGCGGCTGATCTGCTAATGGATAAAGGCGCCAAAGAGGTGCATGCCTATATCACCCACGGCGTTCTTTCCGGCCCTGCTGTTGAACGGATCGAGGCCTCCTCGCTTAAATCCCTTGTCGTCACCGACTCGATTGAAGCCACAGAGAAAGTTAAGGCTTCAAAGAAAATTCGCTACGTCCCGACGGCACCGATCTTTGCACAAGCAATGCTGAACATTGCCAATGGCACATCGGTTTCCTCGCTGTTTAAGATTAAAACTTTGGGGCCAATCTACGAAGCGTATTATCCGAACCACTAAACGTCCCAGATTTCGTCGTTTTCGACTTCTCCGATTGCCATCCAGTTGGCCCGCACGCGGGCAACTTTCGTGTCGCCCCATGTCTGGAATACGGCGGTGAAACCTGTCGCGGTGATATCTTCCACCGCAAGTTCAACGCGTGTATTCGTGGCGTTCGAAATATCCCACATCGCAAATCCTATATGCACGGCAGGTGGGTTCAAAAACGGTTCGCTGAATTCCATATCCACACGGCGCATGCGCTTGCCCTTGCCGCTCCACATCTCGCCATCGTCGGCAAAATCGGAAAATCCGTGTACAAGGCCGGAGTCCACTCCAATTCTATGACTGTTCAGTTTTTTCATTTTTACTCGTCAATCGGTTGTGGCGCCAATATGACAATAAATCTCGGTATTAATAGGGCTTAAATACAAAAAAGCCCCGACAATATTGCCGAGGCTTAATTAATTGCTTTTAACGAAAATCTTAGTGGCCGAGTTGCACCATTAGAGTTTTCACATCGTTAACCCGCTGTGCCGCAGCCGTTTTGCCATCTTCAGCAGCCGTTTCCAGCGTTGCTTCCGCAGCAGACAGAACGCCGCCCATAACTTCAGCCGTAGCCTCGTTCAATGGCATCGCCTGTTCAGCCAAAACCGATGTGCCTTCCGCTGATATCTCGGCGAAACCGCCGGTCACAACGTATTCGGTCACATCGTTGCCGTTGTTAACCTTCACAATGCCGGGGCGAAGTGTGGTCAAAAGCGCAGCGTGGTTTGGCATGGCGGTCAGATCGCCCTCCATGCCTGGAATGTTAACACTGGTTGCTTCAACCGAAGCGAGCTTGCGCTCCGGTGAAACCAGATCAAATGTCATCGTATCGGCCATAGTTGGACCTTTCGATTAAGCTGCGTCAGCAGCCAGTTTCTCGGCTTTTGCGATCACGTCCTCGATGCCGCCAACCATATAGAAGGCTGCTTCGGGAAGGTGGTCGAATTCACCAGCAACAACGCGTTTGAACGAGTCGATTGTGACTTCCAGCGGCACCTGAATACCAGGCGAGCCAGTGAACACTTCGGCCACGTCGAACGGCTGCGAAAGGAAACGCTGGATTTTACGCGCACGCGAAACAGCCAGTTTGTCTTCTTCCGAAAGCTCGTCCATGCCCAAAATCGCGATGATATCCTGTAGCGATTTGTAGCGTTGCAGGATTTCCTGAACGTCACGGGCAACCTTGTAATGCTCTTCACCAACCACAAGCGGGTCGAGAATACGCGAGGTCGAACTAAGCGGGTCAACCGCTGGATAAATACCAAGTTCCGAGATCGAACGATCCAGAACCGTGGTCGCATCCAAGTGCGCGAACGATGTCGCAGGAGCCGGATCGGTAAGGTCATCGGCAGGCACATAAATCGCCTGCACGGACGTAATCGCACCGGATTTGGTCGAAGAAATACGCTCCTGTAGCGCACCCATGTCGGTGGCCAGCGTTGGCTGGTAGCCCACAGCAGAAGGAATACGGCCAAGAAGTGCTGACACTTCGGAACCAGCCTGTGTGAAGCGGAAGATGTTGTCCACGAAGAACAGAACGTCTGTACCTGTTGTGTCGCGGAATTCCTCGGCCACGGTCAGACCGGACAAGGCCACACGCATACGCGCTCCTGGAGGCTCGTTCATCTGACCGTAAACAAGTGCCACTTTGGACTTGGTCAGGTCTTCGGGAACGATAACGCCGGATTCAACCATTTCGTAGTAAAGGTCGTTGCCTTCACGCGTACGCTCGCCCACACCCGCGAAAACGGAGTAGCCAGAGTGCACTTTGGCGATGTTGTTGATCAATTCCATAATCAGAACTGTCTTACCAACACCCGCACCACCGAAGAGGCCAATTTTACCGCCCTTCGAGTAAGGGGCCAGCAGGTCAACAACTTTGATGCCTGTTACCAGAATTTCGGATTCAGTTGCCTGATCCGCAAAGTCCGGCGCATCGCCGTGAATGGAACGTGTTTTATCAGATTTAATCGGACCCATTTCATCAACAGGCTCGCCAACCACGTTCATGATGCGGCCAAGTGTACCTTCGCCAACCGGCACCCTGATGGTGTCGCCAGTGTCTGTAACTTTTTCGCCACGAACAAGACCCTCGGTGGAGTCCATCGCGATTGTACGAACCGTATTTTCCCCGAGGTGCTGCGCAACCTCCAGAACCAGACGGTTACCGTTGTTCTCTGTTTCCAGAGCGTTAAGAATCGCCGGAAGCTCGTCTTCGAACTGTACGTCGACGACCGCTCCGATGATCTGTGTAATTTTACCCACAGCTTGTGCCATTTTGGTTTCTCCAGTTCTCAGAGCGCTTCAGCGCCAGAAATAATCTCAATAAGTTCGTTAGTAATCGCGGCCTGACGGGAGCGGTTATACTGAATTGTCAGGCTATCAATCATGTCGCCAGCGTTACGGGTTGCGCTGTCCATTGCGGCCATACGCGCACCTTGTTCTGACGCGCCGTTTTCAAGCAATGCTGTGAAAATTTGCGTTGCGACCGAACGCGGTAACAAGTCTGCAAGGATCGCATCCTCGTCCGGCTCGTAATCATAGTTCGGTGCGCTGCTGTCTTCGCCAGTGTCCTCGAACACGGCAGGGATAAGCTGCTGTGCTGTTGGTGTCTGCTCCATCACGGTGCGGAAACGGCTGAAGAACACAGTTGCGACATCAAATTCGGCGGCGTCGAAACGTGCCAGAATATCTGTCGCAATTTCCTGCGCGTTCACATACCCGACGTTTTTCACCTCGGACATATCCACATGTTTGATCATGAGGCTGCCGAATTCACGCTGCAACTGGTCACGACCTTTTTTGCCAACCGTGATGATTTTCACAGTCTTGCCAGCCGTCTTCAGTTCAGCGATTTTCGCCTTCGCCAATCTTACAATTGACGAGTTGAAACCGCCGCACAAACCCCGTTCGGAGGTTGCAACAACCAACAGGTGAACATCGTCTTTGCCCGAACCCGCCAGAAGGCGCGGTGCGGTGGGGCTGTTCGCGGCCCCTTTTGCCAAGTTACCAAGAACCACATCCATTTGGCTCGCGTAAGGACGCGCAGCTTCGGCGGACTCTTGGGCACGGCGGAGTTTCGCCGCCGCAACCATCTGCATGGCCTTGGTGATCTTACGAGTGTTTTTAACACTCTGGATCCTAGTTTTTAGGTCTTTGAGGTTAGGCATGTGCCTTACTCCTTCACCTTAGGCCAAAATTACGCGAAATCTTTCGCAAACGCTTCGAGTGCTGCTTTGATTGCATCTTCCAGATCACCTTTAACCTTACGGTCGTTGTCGGTGATGTCTGCCAGAAGGTCTGCATTCTGCGAGCGCAAGTGTGCCAGAAGGCCAGTCTCGAAACGGCCAACGTCTTTTACGGCAACCTTGTCGAGATACCCTTTGGTCCCCGCGTAAATCACGATAACCTGCTCGGCGTTCGTTAGCGGCGAGTACTGTGGCTGTTTCAGCAGCTCAGTCAGGCGCGCACCACGGTTAAGCAGGGCTTGCGTTGATGCATCAAGGTCGGAACCGAACTGTGCAAAGGCGGCCATCTCGCGATACTGCGCCAATTCCAGTTTGATCGAACCCGCAACGGATTTCATTGCGTTTGTCTGCGCCGAGGAACCAACACGCGACACCGAAAGACCGGTGTTCACAGCTGGGCGGATGCCCTGGTTGAACAAATCGGTTTCAAGGAAGATCTGACCGTCAGTGATCGAAATCACGTTTGTCGGAATAAACGCCGAAACGTCGCCACCTTGGGTTTCAATGATCGGCAGCGCGGTCAAGGAACCGGAACCGTGATCCGCGTTCAGTTTGCACGAACGCTCAAGAAGTCTTGAGTGAAGATAGAAAACGTCGCCCGGATACGCTTCACGTCCTGGTGGACGGCGAAGAAGCAGGGACATCTGGCGATAAGAAACAGCTTGTTTGGACAAATCATCATAGATGATCAGCGCGTGGCGGCCATTGTCACGGAAATGCTCGGCCATCGCGGTGGCGGAATACGGTGCGAGGAACTGCAAAGGTGCAGGCTCGGAAGCAGTAGCAGCAACGATGATCGTGTACGCCAGCGCGCCGGTTTCTTCCAGTTTCTTAACCAACTGCGCAACGGTCGAGCGTTTCTGCCCGATCGCAACATAGATGCAGTACAATTTCTTGCTCTCGTCGTCGCCAGCAGCGTCGTTATACGCTTTCTGGTTCAGGATCGTATCCAGCGCAATTGCTGTTTTACCTGTCTGGCGGTCACCAATGATCAGCTCGCGCTGGCCACGGCCAATGGGGATAAGCGCATCAACGGATTTAATACCGGTCGCCATTGGTTCATGCACCGATTTACGAGGCATAATGCCGGGTGCTTTAACGTCTGCAACACCGCGTTTGGTCGTTTCGATCGGGCCTTTGCCGTCAATCGGGTTACCCAGACCATCAACAACACGACCAAGAAGTGCGTCGCCGATGGGCACGTCCACGATGGAGTTCGTACGTTTGACAAGGTCGCCCTCTTTAATGTCACGGTCAGCACCGAAAATAACAACACCAACGTTGTCAACTTCAAGGTTCAGCGCCATTCCACGGATACCACCGGGGAATTCAACCATTTCGCCAGCCTGAACGTTGTCGAGGCCGTATACGCGCGCAATACCGTCACCGACGGATAATACGCGACCGACTTCAGCAACTTCGGCGTCTTGGCCAAAATTCTTGATCTGTTCCTTGAGGATTGCAGAAATTTCCGCAGCTTGGATGCTCATTATCCGACCTCTTTCATTGCATTTTGAAGATTAGCGAGTTTCGAAGCAATCGACGTGTCGATCATTTTCGAACCCAGTTTAACAATAAGACCGCCGATAATATCTTTATCGACGGACATATTAATTGTGACATCCTTTCCAGAACTCTTTGAAAGAGCTTTGGCAAGGCTTTCCTGTTGCGCCTTCGTCAGCGCCTTGGCGACAGTAACGTCAGCAGAAATTTCACCGCGCGCATCGGAAGCAAGTGCTTTAACGGCAGCAATCAGTTCCGGCAAAACAAACAGGCGACGCTTGGATGCCATCAAGGCAACCGTGTTCGCAACTTCCATGCCGATTTTCATCTGGACAGACAGTTCCGCCATTACGGCAGCCTGTTGTTCGCGTGTATATATAGGAGAGGAGATCAACTCGCGCAGCTCGCCGCTTTCAGCAAGGGCGGCTTCCAACGCGGAAAGGTCAGCCTCTACGGCAGGCAGCGTTGATGCCTCGTTGGCTATTTCGAATAGTGCTGTCGCGTAACGACCAGCTACTCCCGAGGTTAAAGAACTAGTGTCAGACACGTAAATCCTTCCAATCCAGATTGACCGACCTTGCTTGGCCGGAGTGCATTAGCGTTTCGGGCTCGCAAAACAAACCCTTTGAAATCCGCGCGGTGATACCAGAGGTATTGCTTTGAGGCAAGTGGTCGGGCGTTTTGATTGTGAAAAAATTTCCCTTTTATTTCAATGGGTAAATCGGAACCTCGCTTTAACTGCGACGCTTTGCGCCCAATTATGCCAACAAAATTAGCCTCTTGGATAAGAGAATCCAGATTCAAGCATAAATGCTATCGAATCTATGGCGCGGCGCGGTCAGCCGTCCCGTTTCCTGTCCGGTTTGCCGCCCGTTTCGGCTTGGGTTTCGCCAATCCCTCAAGCACACCCAGCGGCCGTTTGACCGCTTCGCGCAGGCCGGATTTCGGAGTCGCATATATCTGCTTGGTCGCCTCGACCAGAAGTGCCCCTGCCACCATGCTGTAATCAAGGCGCTTTCCAAGCCTCTCCCAGAATCGTGCCGACTTTAACCAATAGGGTTTATGGCTGGGCGGCGCATATAACGCCGAAACATGCCGATCGGGATGGAAGCGATGCTTTCGCAACTGCGATTCCAGTTGTGAAAGACTATATGGCCGACCATACCCGAAAGGCGTCACATCACGTCGCGCCCATAACCCCGAGCGGTTCGGGACGATAAACACCACCTGCCCGCCGGGGGCCAGCACGCGCCAGATCTCGTCCAGCAACTCGCCCGGGTGGTCGCACGTCTCGATCCCGTGACCAACGATCAACCGGTCCACATACCCCGCAGGCAGTGGCCAGTTGAATTCCTCAACCAAGATTGAAAGATTCGCCTCGCCGGGGGGCCAGTGCATAACGCCCTGCTGGCCGGGCATCAGGCACAACACCTTTTCCGAAGTATGCAGGAACGGGCGCAAAAACGGCGCGGCAAACCCGAAACCGGCAATGATCTGCCCTTCGGTATTTGGCCACAACGCGCGCAGGCCTTCTTGCAACGAACGCTGGGCCGAACGACCAAGTTTCGTATTATAATAAAAGGCTCTAAGATCAATAACATCCAAATGCATTGCATCACCCTAGCCTATAGGTCAGACTTTCGTAAACCTCGAAGGAACCGAAAATGACACTAGAAATCGTAACAATCCCCTGCCTAGCCGATAATTATGCCTTTTTGTTGCGGGATCAAGCGACGGGCAAGGTGGCGCTGGTCGATGCGCCCGAATCCTACCCCATCCAGAAAGCCCTGCAAGATAAAGGCTGGAAACTGGACATCGTGCTGCTGACCCACCACCACGGCGACCACATAGACGGGCTGCCTGAACTGGTCGCAGAATATCACCCGCAAGTTATCGGTGCGAAGGCAGACGCGAACCGCCTACCCCCGCTCGATCTTGCGTTGAATGAAGGCGATACCTTTATGGTGGGCGAATCAGTCGGCCATATAATAGACGTCTCCGGCCACACCATCGGCCACATCGCCTTTCATTTCCCGTCAGCCAACACCGTGTTCACCGCCGACAGCCTGATGGCCCTTGGCTGCGGTCGCCTATTTGAGGGCACACCCGAAATGATGTGGGCCAGCCTGTCCAAACTCGCAGCCCTACCCGCCGATACAATCGTCTATTCCGGTCACGAATACACCGCCAGCAACGCCAAATTCGCCCTGACCATCGAGCCTGAAAACACCGCCCTGCAAACCCGCGTCGCAGACATCACAGCCAAGCGCGCGGCAGGCATTCCAACCGTACCCTCAACCCTGACCGAGGAGCGCGCCACCAACCCGTTTCTGCGCGCCCACCTGCCGGAAATGAAAACCGCCATGCGAATGGAGGGCGCAACAGATGTGGAAGTTTTCACCGCAATCCGCAAACAAAAGGACAATTTCTAGGCAAATCACATTACATCACGACTTTTTTAGTCAACTTTTCGGTCATGCGGCGACTTTCCCCTTGAACATGGGCAAATAAACCCGAAGTTTACATATAAGAGGTATTGAACCCTCAAACTGCGGTATTCCCCGTGGGATGAATTTCGAAGGATACGTGACATGCCATCATTCTCCACCACGCTCGAGGCAGCCATCCACCAAGCGATCGCGCTTGCAAATGAACGCCGCCACGAGCTGGCCACACTGGAACACCTGCTGTTCACGCTGATCGACGAACCCGAGGCTGCGCGCGTGATGAAAGCCTGTGGGGTCGACCTCAACAGCTTGCGTGGCTCCCTGTCCGATTACATCGACACCGAACTTGATTCGCTCGTCTCCGATGTGGAGGGGTCCGAGGCCACACCGACCACCGGTTTCCAGCGCGTCATCCAGCGCGCCGCAATCCATGTGCAATCCTCCGGCCATAACGAAGTGACGGGTGGCAATGTCCTCGTGGCTATGTTCGCCGAACGTGAAAGCCATGCGGCCTACTTCTTGCAAGAACAGGACATGACCCGCTACGACGCGGTCAACTTCATCAGCCACGGCGTCGCCAAAGACGCCCGCATGGGCGAGGAACGCGCGATTCAGGGCACTGACGATATTCAGGAAACCTCCGAACCCACCCGTAAACCCGAAGAAACCGCGCTCCAAAAATATTGCGAAGACCTGAACCAGAAAGCCCGCAACGGCGACATCGACCCCCTGATTGGCCGCCAACACGAGGTGGACCGCTGCATTCAAATCCTTTGTCGCCGCCGCAAAAACAACCCGTTACTTGTTGGCGACCCGGGCGTTGGCAAAACCGCCATCGCCGAAGGCTTGGCCCGCATGATCGTGGACGAACAAGTCCCCGAAGTGCTAGAGGGGGCCACGATCTTTTCGCTGGACCTAGGCGCTTTGTTGGCAGGAACCCGCTATCGCGGCGATTTCGAGGAACGCCTGAAAGCCGTGATGAAAGAGCTGGAAGACCATGATGACGCCATCATGTTCATCGACGAAATCCACACTGTAATCGGTGCGGGGGCGACATCCGGCGGCGCAATGGATGCCTCCAACATCCTGAAACCCGCGTTGCAAAGCGGCAAGCTTCGCTGCATGGGCTCGACCACCTACAAAGAATTCCGTCAACACTTCGAGAAAGACCGCGCCCTTTCGCGTCGCTTCCAGAAGATCGACGTGAACGAACCTAACATCCCGGATTCCATCAAAATCCTCATGGGTCTGAAACCCTATTTCGAGAAACACCACAAAATCCGTTACACCAACGACGCCATCAAAACCGCCGTTGATTTGGCCGCGCGTTACATCCACGACCGAAAACTGCCCGACAAAGCCATCGACGTGATCGACGAGGCCGGTGCCGCGCAAATGCTGGTCACCGAAAGCAAACGTCGCAAAACCATCGGCACCAAGGAAATCGAAGATGTCGTAGCCAAAATCGCCCGTATCCCGCCAAAGAACGTGTCGAAAGATGACACAACGATTCTGCGGGACCTCGACAAAAACCTCAAACGGGTGGTGTTCGGCCAAGACGCAGCGATTGACGCGCTGGCCTCGGCCATCAAACTTTCCCGTGCAGGTCTGCGCGAACCTGAAAAACCTATCGGCAACTACCTGTTCTCGGGGCCCACTGGCGTGGGTAAAACCGAGGTTGCAAAACAACTGGCCGACACGCTGGGCGTGAAGCTATTGCGGTTCGATATGTCTGAATACATGGAAAAACACGCCGTCTCGCGCCTGATCGGTGCCCCTCCGGGGTACGTCGGGTTCGACCAAGGTGGCCTGCTGACCGACGGTGTTGACCAGCAACCGCACTGCGTTCTGCTGCTCGACGAGATCGAAAAAGCCCACCCCGATGTCTACAACATCCTGTTGCAGATCATGGACCACGGCAAGCTGACCGACCACAACGGCAAGCAGATCAACTTCCGCAACGTGATCCTGATCATGACCACCAATGCCGGCGCCCAGGAGCAGGCCAAGGCCGCCGTTGGTTTTGGCCGCGGGCGGCGCGAGGGCGAGGACCTGGCAGCGATCGAGCGGATCTTCACGCCGGAGTTCCGCAACCGCCTGGATGCGACGATCTCGTTCGCCTCGCTGCCGCGCGATGTGATCCTGAAGGTGGTCGAGAAATTCATCCTCCAGCTCGAGGCGCAACTTCTCGAGCGCGACGTGTCGATCGAGTTGAGCGCGCCCGCCGCCGGGCTGCTGGCCGATCTCGGCTATGACGAGGCCATGGGCGCGCGTCCTCTGGCCCGGGTGATCCAGGAGCATATCAAGAAGCCGCTGGCCGAGGAGCTGCTGTTCGGCAAGCTGGCCAAGGGCGGCCTGGTGCGGGTCGGCGTCGCCGAGGGCAAGATCAGCCTGGAGATCCAGCCGCCAGACCGTCCCCGCCTGTCGCGGAGAAAAACCCCGCTGCTGACCGCAAGCTGACCGGCCCTTCCACGGCAATCCTGCTCGCGCCTCCGCCCGGGGGCATGGTGGCGGATTGCGCGCATGGAACGGCCCGAATTTGCCCGAATTTGCCCGAAACCAATTGCCATCACCGCACGCATTCCCGACT
>CAKZNY010000391.1 GCA_937132145.1 uncultured Paracoccaceae bacterium
CCGCCGTTGATCGCGCGTGAGTTCGCATCTGCGGTGGTTCTAAACTCCAGTCCGGATTGGTTGAATGCAAGGATCGCCAAGCGGTTCGATAATATGCTTGCCGACGGCGCGCTGGACGAATGTAGGGCCGTTATGCAAGCTGGGTGGGAGCCATCCCTACCCTCATCCCGTGCCCTCGGCGCCCGCGAATTGGTCGCTTATCTGCGCGATGAATGCACGCTGGACGAGGCAAAAGAAAGCGCGACGATTGCCACACGGCAGTTTGCCAAACGCCAGCGCTCGTGGTTTCGCAACAAAATGCAGGACTGGCAGCAGGTCTCGCTGGATGATCAAACCGACATTGAGGCCTTGGTCGACCATATTTTGCAGCGCGCCGACCTTTCCTGAATACCACCCCTAGTATGCGACGTTTTTGTTGGGCACAGATAGTGTGTCCGATGTCGGATTTCTGTAATTTCCTCGAAAAACTATTGAAAAAATACATGATTCCGGTATCTTACAATAAAAAAACGAACATTTGAGGCAGACAATTGAATACATCATCTTATGACCTGCACCGCGAATCGTGGTCCACAGGGCAGTCAGAAGAGGCTGTGCACTGTGAAAGTATTTCCGCCCGCGGAATGAAACAACCGTGGCGTCTGGACGAGCATCGCCACTATGATTTACACCAGTTTTTCTGGATTACACGTGGCGGTGGCCGTGTTGTGATTGACGGTGTAACGCATGGTTTCGGGGCAAATACAGCGTTTTTCATCCCGAAGTTAACCGTTCATGGCTTTGAATTTACGCCCGGCACGGTTGGTTGGGTCGTGTCTACCGCCAAGGATTTACCGATTGCAATGCCCGATGAACCGATGATGAGCAATCTGCCTAGCCCGCGGGATCAGGCGTATTTAACGGGCGATTTCAATAACTTGAACGCAGAGTATGTTGCAGATACACCTGACCGCAAAGAAACATTACTGCACCATGCAGGGCTGCTTTCCATTCGTTATCGCCGCATGAAATCCGGTAGCCTGCGCAAGGGGTTCTCGAATGACACCGCGCGCCGCCGGCTTATGCGAAAGTTTATCACACGGCTTGAAGATCGATATGGCACACCTGACACCGTTAAGGATTACGCCGGCGCGCTGAGCGTGACGACAACGCACCTCACCCGCGTTTGTCGTGAAACCACCGGAAAGCCGGCCACGAAACTTATTCAGGATCGCACGATGCTTGAGGCACGGCGCAGTTTGGCCAATACCAAGTTGAAGGTGCGTGAAATATCCACCGATCTGGGGTTTCAGACACCGGCGTATTTTACACGTGTTTTCACGGCCACGACCGGCAAGTCCCCGCGAACATTCCGCAAAGATGCGCAATCACAAGCGATTATCAACCCGAATGCCCGTTCCACCATCTAAGGTGAGACAATAGGTATCCCGCTTCGCAGTTGATATTTCAGGCGCGTTTTGTTAGGCCGCGCCTATCATTCCTCGATCAAAGAGAGCATGCCCATGATCCCTCGTTATTCCCGCCCCGAAATGGTTGCCATCTGGGCGCCCGAAAACAAATTCCGTATCTGGTTCGAAATCGAGGCACATGCCTGCGACGCGCAAGCCGCCCTCGGGGTGATCCCGAAGGAGAGTGCCGCGGCCGTTTGGAAAGCCAAAGACGTAACATTCGACGTGGCGCGGATTGACGAGATCGAAGCGGTTACCAAGCACGACGTTATCGCATTTTTGACCCATCTGGCCGAAATCATTGGCAACGAGGAAGCGCGTTTCGTGCATCAAGGCATGACCTCCTCGGACGTTCTGGATACGTGTTTCAATGTTCAGTTGGTCGGAGCTGCCGATATTCTTATCGCTGATGTGGACAACTTGTTGGCGGCCCTTAAACGGCGCGCGTTTGAGCATAAAGACACTATTCGCATTGGTCGTAGCCACGGTATCCACGCGGAACCCACAACAATGGGTCTGACCTTCGCGCGTTTCTATGCCGAGATGGACCGCAACAAAAAACGTCTGCAAACGGCCCGCGATGAAATTTCGACGGGGGCAATTTCAGGGGCGGTCGGGACTTTCGCCAATATCGATCCATCCGTTGAAGAATACGTGTGCGAAAAACTGGGGCTAACGCCAGAGCCGATCAGCACGCAGGTTATCCCGCGCGATCGCCACGCGGCGTTCTTTGCAGCGCTTGGTGTTGTGGCCGCCTCGATCGAGAATGTCGCCACGGAAATACGCCATATGCAGCGGACCGAAGTTCTTGAAGCGGAAGAGTTTTTCGCACCGGGACAAAAAGGTTCGTCGGCAATGCCGCATAAACGTAATCCGATTTTAACGGAAAACCTGACCGGACTGTCGCGCGTCGTGCGTATGGCCGTGGTTCCGGCGTTGGAAAATGTGACGATGTGGCACGAACGCGATATTTCGCACAGCTCGGTTGAGCGTAACATCGGGCCGGATACAACAATCACGCTGGATTTCGCCCTTCACCGCCTGACTATGGTGATCGACAAGCTGCTGGTTTACCCCGACAACATGCTGAAAAACATGAACAAGTTCCGCGGCTTGGTGCATTCGCAACGCGTACTGCTGGCCCTGACCCAGAAAGGCTTAAGCCGCGAGGACAGCTATCGGCTTGTCCAGCGCAATGCGATGCGGGTTTGGGAAGAAGGGGCGGATTTCATGGTCGAACTGAAGGCTGACCCAGAAGTTACCGCCGCCCTGACAGATGCCGAGATCGACGATAATTTCGACATCGGGTATCACACCAAACACGTTGATACGATCTTCAAACGCGTGTTTGGCGAATAGGCATTATCATAGAAGCCGTGTAATAGCGGCTTCTATTCCGTAGCTTTGATTGCCTTGGCAATAAATAGCGAAGCCGGCAATCCAAGAACCGCGCCTATACCGGCCGCCATCAGAATATAATTCAGCGTATCGTAGCCGGATGCGAGGACCACAATCACCAAAGCCCCTGCCATCGCGGTTCCGACGATGGCATATAGTACGAGTACAAGTCCCAGCATGATCTTCTCCTTATTACAGTCGGCGAATGTATAAGGGGTTTGGGCGGAACAAAACTTGATCTAGCGCAACAAGCGTGAAAAAACCGACACCACTACAGTGTCGGCAATTCATCGAATGGAAATATTAGATGCCGGCTTCGATTTGCTCGGTCGCAGTAGACGTAAGCTCGTTCAATTTGTTGCGAACTTCGTCATCGCTCATTTCGCCGTTGAAATCTGCGACGACTTTGCGAACGACATCTTCGATGCCGGGTTCCTTGAAATCGGATTTCACAACGTCCATTGCGTATGCAGCCGCCTCGTCACCGGTTTTCCCAAGCAAATCAGCCGCCCACAGGCCCAGAAGTTTGTTGGTTCGGGCCGCAATTTTGAATTTCATTTCTTCATCATACGCAAATTTGTTTTCAAATGCGTTTTCGCGATCATTAAAAGTAGTCATTTTTCGTCTCCCCTGGATGAGTGTCCTTAACCTCAAATAACCATCACAAGGGGCGGTATACAAGGCCGCAGCTGCGAATCCTTGCTCCTTGTGACGCTACGGCCTATAGAGCAGGTAATTCCCGAGGGCCGCCGCGCCCTACCCTGATGCGCTAAACGGAGGCACCCATGGCCCGTCGCAGAATGATTTACGAAGGCAAGGCAAAAATCCTTTATGAAGGCCCCGAGCCTGGCACGATTGTCCAGTATTTCAAGGATGATGCGACCGCGTTCAACGCTGAAAAGAAGGCCGTTATCGAGGGTAAAGGTGTTCTTAACAACATGATATCCGAACATATTATGGTCGGACTTGGTGGCATCGGCATTCCAACGCATTTCATCAAACGCCTGAACATGCGCGAGCAACTGATTAAAGCGGTCGAGGTTATCCCGCTGGAAGTGGTTGTACGGAACATCGCGGCTGGTTCGATGTCAAAGCGGTTGGGTATCAAAGAGGGCACCCCCCTTTCCCGTCCGATTGTTGAATTTTACTACAAAGACGATTCGCTAGGCGACCCGTTGGTGACCGAAGACCAGATTGTTGCGTTTAATTGGGCTACTCCGCAGGATCTCGACGAAATGGTATCGATGGCGCTGCGCATTAACGATTTCATGTCTGGCCTGATGTTCGGTGTGGGTATCAAGCTGGTCGATTTCAAAATCGAGATTGGCCGCCTGATTGACGGCGATTACCAGAGCTTGATGCTCGTGGATGAAATCAGCCCCGATAGCTGTCGTTTGTGGGATATCGAGACGGGCCGCAAGCTCGACAAAGACGTATTCCGGCATGATCTGGGCGATCTGGCGGACGCCTATACCGAAGTTGCCACCCGTCTGGGTGTTATGCCCAGAAAATCCGGCGGCTCGAATGGCCCCATATTGGTTAAATAAGGAGCACCCCCATGAAAGCGCGTGTTTACGTAACTCTTAAAAATGGCGTCTTGGACCCCCAAGGCGCGGCTGTGCAACATGCCCTCGGCTCGCTTGGGTTCGACGGAGTTGAGGCTGTTCGCCAAGGTAAAGTGATCGAACTGGACTTGAGCGAAACCGATGCGGCCAAGGCTGAAGCGTCGGTTATAAAAATGTGCGAAAAACTTCTGGCGAACACTGTCATCGAAGATTTCAAAGTCGAGATGCTCTGATGCGCTCCGCTGTCATCGTTTTCCCCGGCTCCAATTGTGACCGCGATATGGCCGTAGCACTGGAACGTGCCAGCGGCGTTAAAGCGCAAATGGTTTGGCACAAAGATGCGTCCCTGCCCGATGGTTTGGACGTCGTCACCATCCCCGGCGGTTTTTCCTTTGGCGATTACCTGCGCTGTGGCGCGATCGCCGCGCGTTCGCCAATTATGCGGTCGGTCATAGAGTTTGCCAACAAAGGCGGTCATGTTCTGGGTGTTTGCAACGGCTTCCAGATTCTGATCGAGGCGGGCCTTCTACCGGGCGCATTAATGCGCAACTCCGGCTTGAAGTTCGTCTGCAAAGACGCTGAAATAAAAGTGAAAACGGCCAACAGCCCGTTCACAAACGCGTACACTAAAGACGAGACGCTAACCTACCCCATCGCCCACCATGATGGGAATTATGTGGCTGATGCGGCACTTGTGGAACGCCTGCGCGGCGATGACCGCATTGCGTTCACCTATACGGATAACCCGAATGGTTCCACGGATAACATTGCCGGAATTCTGTCCGAAAACCGTCGCGTACTTGGCATGATGCCGCATCCCGAGCGTCTTAATGACCCGGAACTAGGTGGCACGGACGGCAACAAGATGTTCCTGTCGCTGTCCGAAGCGCTCGTATCCGCCTAATTTAGCGCCACAGCCTGTCACCAAGGCTGTCGGCCATCCCGTCATACAAATGCGCGACCTGCGCCCCGTAACCGTTGAAAATTTTCGTCGGAATGCGCTCGTCACTGTCCAGAGGCTTCTCGGTTGCTTGCGTCCAGCGCCGGTGATCTACGGCCGGATTAACATTCGCCCAGAACCCGTATTCCTTGCTTTGCAGGCTCTCCCAGAACCCAACGGGGCGCTCGTTGGTGAATGTCACCTTAACAATCGACTTGATTGACTTGAAGCCGAACTTCCACGGCATATGCACCCGAAGCGGCGCTCCGAATTGTTTGTGCAGCACCTTGCCGTAAGCCCCGACAACCATAAACGCCAGATCATTGGTCGCCTCGGCCATCGTAAACCCTTCGACATAAGGCCAAGGATACCAAGCGGCTTTCTGTTCTTTGGCAACTTTTGTGTCCATAAACGTCTCGAACCGGATGAATTTCGCACTGGAATGAGGTTGCGCGAGATCAACCAGCTTGGACATGGGGAAGCCAATCCACGGCACGACCATCGACCACGCCTCTACGCAGCGGTGACGATAAATGCGTTCCTCGACGCCGGTGCGTTTCAGCAAATCCTCAATTCCGATCTGGAATGGCTTATCAACCAGCCCGTCTATTTGGATCACCCAGTCATCCGTCGACAACTTCTGCGCTTCCGCCGAAATACGTTTGCTTGACCCGAATTCATAGAAGTTATTGTATTTGCTGGTAATAGCTTCGTCAGTTATATGTCGCCCAGCATCCGCAAAGCCCGGATTAAGGTTCGGTACGGGTTCGAAAGGTGCCTCGGGGGTTGCAGCGGCATCTGCCCCTGCCCCTAACATGGTCAAACCGGCCCCTGCCCCGAATCCAGCCATCAAAGTACGACGGTTAAGGAACAATGTTTCGTCTGTAATCAGGTTTTCTCTAATCAGCCAATCCGGCTTTCGGTGATAAATCATTTACTTCTCCATGGTTTCCACAGAACCATAGGGCGGTTACTTGCCTATATCCAATCAAAGATACTTGAGGGAATGTTACCAAACGCTTACTTCTAGACCCATGAAAACTGCGAGACTTCCAATTCTACGTTTGCCGGATTTTCGGCTAATCCAGATACTCGTCTGGGGCGGCTTGCTGCTGACCGTGCTGCTGCTGTGGGCATCAAACATCTTTCTGACGGATAGGTTCACCACAGAACAACGCGAAAAATCACTGCAACGTGCCGGTCTTTACGCCAACACAATATCCGCGACATTGCAGCGAAACGCGTATGTGCCCCTGCTTTTATCGCGTGATCAAACGCTAATTTATGCATTAATAACAGGCGACTACTCGGCCACCTCAACCCGTTTGATTTCGTTTAAAGAGGATTTGTCTGCCGCATCAATCATCCTGATGGATATCAACGGGCTGGTAGTTGCCGCCACCGAGGCTCGCGATATTTTTGTTGAAGAAGAAAGCCCCGGATTCTTTGTTCGCGCCCTTCGCGAAAACGTTACGGTTTTTCAGGCGCTGCGGATTGATGGCAAAATTAACGGGTTCTACTACGCCCGTAAGATCGAGTTCGAGGACGAAAGCCTAGGCGTGATTGTCGTGGAAGTTGACTTGCAAAGGCAAGAAAACTTCTGGCGGCGCAGCGGGGCCACGGTCGTTTTGTCCGATTCAGCCGGTGATATCCTGCTCGCCTCACAACCAATATGGCGCGACACGACCCTTCAGGATTTGTTAACCTCGGCGTATCGCCCAACCCCGTTCGAGCGTTTCTTTGGCGATGACAAGGAGGCTCCGCAATCATTCATACACATTAACGGGCAACGCTTGTTGGTTAGCAATGTGAGTGTCGGGTTTCTTGGTTGGGATTTAAGCTATTTTGCATCCCTCGAAGACGTTCACGCCCGTGTTAACGCTTTTATAGCGTTAGAGCTGATGATTTTGGCAATGCTGGCCGCCTTAAGCTTCTATCTAATTTCGCGCCGAACCACGCGTAAATCCACGGAAATTCAGGCGGAATCCGCTGAATTGCACCGTCTGAACAACCGCCTGTCGAGCGAGATTGAACAACGTCAACGCGCCGAAAAAATGCTGGAAACCGCCGAGCAAAGCTTGGAACAGACCTCTAAACTCGCCGTTTTGGGGCAAATGTCAGCCTCCGTCAGCCATGAATTAAACCAGCCATTGGCCGCGATGCGAACCTATCTGGCAGGTGCACGCCTGTTGTTGCAACGAAACCGGACGGAGGAAGCCCTGATCAGCTTTCAGCGTATCGACGATCTTATCGAGCGCATGGGGGCGATTACCAAACAGTTAAAATCGCATGCAACAAAGGCCTCAAATTTAGAGATCACGGTTGATTTGCGCGATTCTGTCGCCTCGGCATTGTCAATGATGTCCCCGCAACTTGGCCAAACTCAGGTGAATATCGTGCGAAACTTCCCCGACAGGCCCGCGAATGTCGTCGGTGATCCGGTTCGCATCGAGCAGATAATCGTTAACCTTTTGCGAAATGCGCTCGACGCGGTGAAGCCCATTGAAGACAAGCGGATCGAGATTACATTGAAGGTCGAAGCCGTCGTAACCCTGACAATTCAGGACAACGGCACAGGAATCGAGGATGCCAGCACCTTGTTTGAACCCTTTGCAACCACCAAAAAACCTGGCGAGGGCGTCGGGCTTGGCCTTGCCATATCGGCCGGATTCGCAAGTGATATGGGCGGCAAATTGACTGGGCGCAACGCCACCCCGGTCGGTGCAATATTTGAATTACAACTACCCCGGGCACCCGCCCAATAACCATCGGAGTCAGCATGTCTGAAACATTAAAAGTCGCAATTATCGATGACGAAGCAGATATGCGGGCATCAATCAGCCAATGGTTGGAGCTGTCAGGCTTCAAAACCATCTGCTTCGAGACCGCGAACGAGGCGATCACTTCGCTAGGCGCCGATTTCCGCGGCATCGTGCTGTCCGACATCCGGATGCCTGGTATGGATGGAATGGAGCTGTTGAAGCGCCTTCACACGATTGATTCCGCGCTGCCGGTGATCCTGATTACGGGGCACGGTGATGTGCAGATGGCGGTCGATGCGATGCGGATCGGGGCCTATGATTTTGTCGAAAAACCCTTTGACCCCGAACGTTTAGCCGACTTGACGCGCCACGCGCTAGAGGCACGGCGTTTAACCCTTGATAACCGTGCTTTGCGCCGCGAGTTGTCGGATGGCACCGTTCTGCTTCGAAAAATCATGGGAAACAGCCCGCAAATCGAAAAGCTTCGCGAAGACATTCTGGACCTTGCCCAAGCCGATGCGAATGTGTTGATCACCGGCGAAACTGGCACCGGAAAAAGCCTGATCGCGCGGGGAATACATGCCTGTGGATCGCGTCAGGGAAAACCGTTTTATTCGCTGAATTGTACGGCTTTGAGCGAGGAAGAAATGCTCATACGTCTTTTCGGCCCCGCAACAAACGCCGAGAATCGCCCCGTTATGGCCTCCAGCACCCCTTGCACGCTTTGTTTGGAAGATGTGCATTCGCTGTCCGAAACGGTGCAAAGCCGGCTGCTGGCCGCGTTGGAAAAGATGGATGCAGATGGCGATGAAAACATTATCCGCATATTGTCAATTTCCGGCGTCCCCAGTGACGAGACGCAAAAGTCCCTGCGGCCGGACCTCTACTATCGCCTTGCAAATATGGAGGTGGTGGCCCCGACCCTTCGCGAACGCGGCGAAGATGTCCTGATCCTGTTCACGCGTTTCTTACAACTATTTTCCGAAGATTACGGCTGTGATGTCCTTGAACTTACCGCGCAGGATGCCGCCAATCTGTTGCAAGCGGCGTGGCCCGGAAATATCCGGCAGTTGCAAAACCTTGCGGAACGCGCGGTGCTGCAATCACGCCGTGGTGAAAACGGTATTGCGTCTTTGTTAACGGATGAAGGGCTGCGCGAACCCACGGATAAGACGGGCGATAAACCCTTGAAAGAACACGTCGAGGCGTTCGAGCGTATGTTGATCGAAAACGCCCTGCGCCGAAACCGTGGGTCGGTGGCATCGGTGATGGCCGAACTCGCCCTGCCAAGGCGAACCCTTAACGAAAAAATGGCGAAATACGGGCTTAGCCGTGGGGATTATGTTTAGGCGTATTTTTCCAGCTCAGCGGTCAAATCACCATAGCCGGTGAACCGACGCTCGTACGCTAGCCCCAAGCGTTGCGCCGCTTCCTCGGCCAAACGGTCGAGGTCGGGCTGGTTGGTCTGCGCCAGATAAACAAGTTTTTCGTAATTGCCGAAAAGCATATCGCGAAGCTGCGGGTGGCGGTCTAATCCCATGGGTTTCCACACAAAACTGTCAAACTGGCGCACCAGAAAATCGGTCAGGTAAAACGCTGTGAATTCCGTGTCTGCGTGGGCCGCGAAAACATCGTTACCCTCAAAAAAACTATAGCAATGCGGCCCCTCGGCCATCTTGACGCCCAGTTCATCGCACCGCGCCTGCAACAATCCACCCGTGCCGCAATCCGCGTAAACGACGAAAATCTCGTCGTATTTATCGCGGGCCTGTACCACCAAGGCCTCAACCGCGTCGGGAATTTTATCGGGTGTCAGATGCAAGTTAGCAGGCAAGCATTGCAAATCCATATGCGCCCAGCCGTTAATCTTGATTAACGCCAGAATTTCACGCGCCAGTGCCCCGCACGCCAGCAGAAGAACGCGACCACCCGCAGTGTCCGCGTTCAATCCGTCTGTTGTCAGTTGTTCATCCGTGTAGGACATCGCATATAATCAGGCTGAAAGCTGGTTGTGCTTTCGGGCCATGAACTCCTTCGCAGTTTCTACGGCCACCGCCGCATCGCGGCAGTATGCATCAGCACCGATGGCTTTGCCAAACTCCTCGTTCAGCGGCGCACCACCAACCAGAACGATATATTTATCGCGCTTGCCTTGCTCGATCAGCGTATCAATGACGACTTTCATGTACGGCATTGTGGTCGTCAGCAGGGCCGACATTCCCAGAATATCGGCATCCTCAGCTTCCAGCGCACCAATGTAGTCCTCTAACGAATTGTTAATGCCGAGGTCGTATATTTCAAAACCGGCCCCCTCCATCATCATTCCGACGAGGTTTTTGCCGATGTCGTGGATGTCGCCCTTAACCGTGCCGATCACCATCTTGCCAAGACGCGGTGCGCCGGTTTCGATTAACAAAGGCTTAAGGATTACCATGCCGCCCTTCATAGCGCCCGCCGCCAGCAGAACTTCCGGCACAAACAGGATACCATCGCGGAAATCGACGCCAACAATGGCCATGCCTTCAACCAGTGCTTTGGTCAGGATATCGTAAGGGGTCCATTTGCGTTCCAGCAGAATGTTAACAGACTCTTCGATTTCTGCTTTCATCCCGTCGTAGAGGTCGTCCATCATTTGCAGGACAAGCTCTTCATCGTTCAGTTCGCTTAGAATTAGGTCGTCTTCTTCGTCAGACATGGTGTTTTTCCTAAGTGTGTGCGGGTTGCAATCTCAACTTAGAGTTACAGCGCAATATGTAATGAATTCTCGGCAGTTTGCGACAGTCGTGTGCCAGTATCCGACTTAAGAGCTGCGGCGGCGGTTTTTGCGTTTCGGCGGAGTGGCCCCGTCCAGACCATCCGAATCAGACGAAAACGCCCCCAGCGTGGTGCGAATGGTGTCCAAATCAGGTCTATCGCCCTGCGGCGTTGATTCCAGCGCGGCTCTCATTGCAACCAGATGTTCAGGTAAGGTGCCACAACACCCGCCAATTATTTTGGCCCCTGCATCGCGCGCCAGTAACGCGTATTCAGCCATCAGTTCCGGCGTTCCATCGTAATGGATATGTCCGTGAACATATTTCGGAATACCCGCATTTCCCTTTGATACCACAGGGATAGACGGGTTGGCTTTGTTAAACCCGACTAACGTGCGCAACAGGTCCGAGGCCCCGACGCCGCAGTTAGCCCCAAACGCAATCGGCTTGTTTTCAATCCCCTCAACCATCGCAACCATATCGACCGCTGTTACGCCCATCATTGTGCGTCCCGCGGTATCAAAACTCATCGTACCAACCCACGGGGCACCGACGTTCTGGAACGCCTTCGCCGCCGCTGTGTATTCTTCGGGTGCCGAGATGGTCTCCAGCCAGAGCACATCGGCCCCACCCTCCATCAAGCCTTTGGCTTGCTCCTCGAAAATCTCGACGGCACTGTCAAACGAAAGCTCCCCCACGGGTTCCATAATCTCGCCCGTTGGGCCAACAGAACCCGCCACGACAACCTTGCGCCCGGACGCATCCGCCGCCTCGCGCCCGATTTCGGCGGCTATACGGTTCAGGGTGAACACGTCGTTCTGACGATCATGCAACTTTAGCCGCGAATAGTTACCGCCAAATGAATTTGTCAGAAAAATATCGCTGCCCGCATTAATTGCACCATCATAAAGCGCGCGGATCCGGTCAGGGTGGGTTTCGTTCCAGATTTCTGGGGCCTCACCCGCTTCCAACCCCATGTTGAACAGGGTGGTTCCGGTGGCGCCATCGCCAAGCAGCCAGTCGCGGCTCGCCAGTAATTCGCTTAGAAGGTCGGTCATGCCGTCAAATCCTCTTCTTTAAAGTAGTGCGTTGGAAATCTGCCTAATACGTTGGATCATCGCGCGCAACCCATTGGATCGCTGCGAGGACAAATGTTGATCGAGCCCCAAGCGCCCCATCTCGGCTTGCGCGTCTACATCGATCGCCTCCGAGGGTCTTAACCCGTCGTAAAGCGCGTGCAGAACCGCAATCAAGCCACCGACAATCATCGCATCGGATTCACCTTGAAAGCTGATGCGAATATCCGCGCCCTCGCCCAGAATTTCGGGAACAATCCAGACCTGCGAGGCACATCCCAAGACCTTGGTCGCAGGTATCTTCTGACTTTCATCGAGCGGGGGCATTTTCTTGCCCAGATCGATCACATAACGATAGCGATCTTCCCAGTCGTCGATAAAATCGAAATCCTCGACTATCTCTTCAAAACGTGCGGTGGCCATTGGAACTCTCCTTTAATCGAGTGATTTAGTCACTTAAAGGCAAAACGTCCAGTCCGGCGTGTTGACGCAACCAGCGTTTCTTTACAGTTCGATAATTTTTACGCCCTTAGGCGTGGCTGACAAGGCAATTTCACCATTGCGAAGGCGTAGCGCGTCATCGCCAAAAACCCCTTTTCGCCAACCACTTAGAGCCTTAACGCCATCGTCGTCGCTATTCGCAATCGCGTCCAGATCATTTGTCGTTGCAATCAATTTAGGTGCAACGCGGTACTTCTCGGCCTTGAATTTAAGCAAAACACGTAGCAAATCGCCCAGTGATTCCGTACCGTTCTTCTTAACCCGTACAGGTGGCGCTTCGGGTAAATCTTCCTCCGGACACGCTTCGCCCGCCTTCACAGCCGCCAAAATACCGTCCGCAATCGGGCCTTTACGCGCGTCGCGCAGCAACAGGCGCGAGCGGTTAAGGTCTTCGTAAGTTTTCGGGCGACTAGAGGCCAGCTCCATCAATGCGTCGTCTTTAATCACGCGGTTGCGCGGGATATTGCGGGTCTGCGCGGTGATTTCGCGGAATTGTGCCAGCTCCCGTACCACCGCCAGAAAACGGCCAGATGTCGTGCGGGTTTTCAGGCGTTTCCACGCATTGCGCGGATCGATCCGGTAGGTCGCCGGATCGGTCAAAATCGCCTCTTCCTCGGTCACCCAACTGAAGCGGTCGGTCTTTGTTATCTGTTTATCAAGGTATTCATAAATCACCCGCAGGTGGGTCACATCCGCCAGCGCATAGGTTTTTTGCTTGTCTGACAGTGGCCGACGGCTCCAATCCGTGAAACGGGATGTTTTGTCGACCGACTCGTTCACAATCTGGCGCACCAGTTTTTCATAGCTGACTTGTTCGCCAAACCCACAGACCATGGCGGCGATCTGGGTATCAAAAAACGGCTCGGGAATTACGCCGCCCTCGATGCAGAAAATCTCGAGGTCCTGACGGGCCGCGTGGAAAACCTTGACAACATCGGTGTTTTTGAACAGCTCGTACATCGGGGCCAGATCGATACCATCGGCGAGCGGGTCGATGATGACCGCGTTCTCGTCGCCCTCGCCCGGATATGCCATCTGGATCAGGCACAGTTGGGAATAATAGGTGCGTTCGCGCAAAAATTCAGTGTCTACGGTAACATAGGGCTGCGAGGCGCACTCGGCGCAGAATTTGGCTAAATCTTCGGTTTTAGTAATCGTTTTCATGCTTATCCGTTCTACTATCCGTTTTGCGCATCGGCACGGGATTTACCCGCCACGTCTTGCGCCAGCGTTGCCGCCATAAATCTGTCGAGGTCGCCGTCCAGCACCCCTTGTGTGTCCGAGGTTTCCTCGTTCGTGCGAAGGTCTTTAACCATTTGGTAAGGGTGTAGGACATATGATCTGATCTGGTTGCCCCAACCCGCGTCGCCCTTGTTGTCATGCGCGTCCTGAATGGATTCGGTGCGTTTGCGCATTTCGACCTCGTAAAGCCGCGATTTCAACGCCGCCATACAATTCGCCCTGTTCTGGTGCTGCGATTTCACGGAACTGGTCACCACAATCCCCGACGGGATATGCGTGATCCGCACCGCAGAATCGGTGGTGTTAACGTGCTGACCACCTGCGCCTGATGATCGATACGTGTCCACGCGGATGTCCGAGGGGTTAATCTCGATCTCGATATTGTCGTCGATCACCGGATAAACCCAAACCGAGCTGAACGAGGTGTGCCGTTTCGCAGCACTATCAAACGGCGAAATTCGCACCAGACGATGCACGCCGCTTTCGCTTTTCAGCCAGCCGTAAGCGTTATGGCCTTTGATCTGGTATGTCACCGATTTAATGCCAGCCTCTTCGCCGGAATTATAAGACACGGTTTCGACGCTATAGCCTTTCTTTTCGGCCCAGCGAACATACATGCGCGCCAGCATAGACGCCCAGTCGCAGCTTTCCGTGCCACCTGCACCGGCGTTGACCTCCAAAAATGTGTCGTTGGCGTCGACCTCGCCGTTCAGCAATGCCTCGAGTTCCAGCTTGGCGGCAAGGATGGCAAGCTTGGCGATGGTGTCCTGTGCGTCCTCGATAACCTCTTGGTCACCTTCCATTTCGCCCAGCTCGATCATATCGACGTTGTCTTGCATATCGCCCGCCAGACCTTTGTAGTTGTCCATCGCATCGACAAGGTTCTGGCGTTCGCGCATCAGCTTTTGGGCGCGCTCGGGGTTGTCCCACAGGGTTGGGTCCTCGGACATCGCGTCGAACTCTTCCATGCGATGCTTGACGGTGTCCCAGCCCATGCGTTGGCGCAACAGGCCCAGTGAATGTTCGATTCGGGCAACCTGTTTTTCTGTTTCTGCACGCATTGATAGGCTCCGAAAGGGTGTTTGGGTTGCCCGTATCTAACCAACCCAGCCAAAAGGGTAAAGAGGGGTCAGTAAAGCCCGCCGCTGGAAAGGCCGCCGAAGGTTGGTTTGAGGGGGATGATCACCTCTTCGCCGCCAATGATGACGGTTTGAAAGGTTTCGCCCTCGCCGCGGTTGAAGAACAACAGGTCGCGGCCCATCACGAAGCCCCCGTCGATGAACTCGCCGTAAGAACCGTAACTTGGTTCGTCGCCCTTGCGGAACAGCTCGCTGACAACGTAGTCGCCTTCCTCGTCGTCGTTCAGGCGCACGCCGGTATAGCGGTCAATCTTGATAAATACCGAACCCGGCGGCACCTCATGTTCCACAGTCGGGAACATTTCCAACGCAACTTTCATGAATTCCGAGAACACAGGCCCGCAGAGCGACCCACCATAAGCCCCCCGTCCCATAGGTTTGGGGATGTCGAAACCGATATAACAACCGGCGACGATTTTGGGTGTGAACCCGATGAACCACGCATCTTTCGCCTGATTGGTCGTACCGGTTTTGCCCGCAATCGGCACGTTAAGAACCGAGCCGACCGTGCGCGACGCCGTACCGTTACGCACAACGCCCTGCATCATCGAGGTCAGCTGGTAGGCCGTGATCGGGTCCATAATCCGAACCGAGTTATCCTTGACCCAAGGTTCCCGATCCATCGCCATGTCCACCCCCTGACAATCATCACAAACGCGCTGGTCGTGCCGGAAAATGGTATTGCCATAGCGATCCTGAACGCGGTCCACCAGCGTCGGCTCCACCTGTTT
>CAKZNY010000392.1 GCA_937132145.1 uncultured Paracoccaceae bacterium
TGCTGATAGCCACAGCAAACGGGGGAGGATAGACGCTCTGCCAAATCTTTCGAGGCCTCGATAGCGCCGCCGATAACCACACCTGCTCCGTTCAAAATAACTGGGAACTTGGCGTTTGACAGCAGCTTGGCGGCCTTGGCAATCGCGTTTACGCCGCCAGAGGGGCGCTCGAATTCCACAATAGCGGGAAGGTCGATGTCGATCACTTGTGTCCACATATCGCGCGGAATGTTGATTTGTGCAGGCGCGGAAAGACGTTTGGCCTTCATGATGACGCGGTTCAGAACCTCGGCAATACGCGAGGGGTCGCGGACCTCTTCCTGATAAGCGACGCAATCGGCGAACATGCGCATCTGCTCCACTTCCTGAAAACCGCCCTGACCGATGCTCTTGTTTGCCGCCTGCGGCGTGACCAGCAGCATCGGTGTGTGGTTCCAGTATGCGGTCTTGATCGGGGTGACGAAATTCGCAATCCCCGGACCGTTTTGGGCAATCGCCATGGTCATTTTTCCGGACGCGCGGGAAAAACCATCCGCCATCATGCCGCCGCTGTATTCGTGCGCACAATCCCAGAACGTGATCCCCGCCGCCGGAAAATAATCCGAGATCGGCATGAAAGCCGAACCGATAATGCCGAACGCATTGTCAATTCCGTGCATTTGCAAAACCTTAACAAAGGCCTCTTCGGTGGTCATTTTCATGGCGATATCCTTGTGATGATGCGTGTAAACCTGCGTCCGAATATGATGGGTCGGACTCGTCAGTAATAGGGCCAGAACTTAGGCGGTATTATAGCCAGTTTGCATTTCAACGATAGCCTGCTCGATCCGCCTGATCCCCTCGGGAATTTTTTCCGATGAAATCGACGAGTACGCCAACCGGAAGAAGTTTTTCGGCGCGGTATCACTTGCGAAAAACGGAGCACCCGCTTCGATTAATACACCCTGCGCCTTCAAATTCTCGGCAAGAACTTCGGTGTCGATGTTATCGGGGGCTTCCAGCCAGAAACTCGACGCGCCAAAGGCGGCACTACCGGCGATGCGCATGCTGGTCCCCTTCAACGCGTCGTCCATCACGGTGCGCCGTTTATGAAACGCCGTGCGCATGCGTTTTATCATGGCATCGTAATGCCCAAGCCCCAGAAAATATGCGGTCGTTCGCTGGATATGACCCGGAGGGTGGCGCAGAACGGCGGAGCGCAACGCGCGCGCTTGGCGGATAAACGGTTCGGAGGCCACCATATAGCCAAGCCGAAGTCCCGGAAACAGGGCCTTGGAAAAGCTGCCCGTATATATCACCCGCCCGTCTTCATCCAAAGATTTGAGGGCAGGGGACGGGGGTTTAAGAAAGCTCATCTCGAATTCGTAATCATCTTCTACAATGATGAAATTCTTTTCACGCGCCAAGCGTAACAATTCGTGTCGGCGTGCCATCGGCATGGTCGTGGTTGTTGGGCATTGGTGGCTTGGGGTGGTGAATAACACATCAAAATTATCGGGTAGGCTGTCGGGTGGAAGGCCGTCTGCGTCAATTTTTACGGGGTATTGTTTGCATCCGGTATAGCGCAGGATTTCGCGCATGCTGTAATAGCCCGGATCCTCGAAGGCGGCCGCGCGATCTGCGTTCAGCAAAATATGCGCGGCCATCCACAGTGCATTTTGCGCGCCAACCGTCACCAGAATTTGCTCTGGTTTGGCCAATATCCCGCGCCTTGGCAGGGAATTCCTTGCGATAAAGTTAATCAGTTCAGGGTCGTCGCGTTCGCCGTAATCCGAGGTCAGACTGTCGAACTCTTTCTTCCCCAGCGCTTGCAGCGCACACAGCCGCCAACTCGCCTGATTGAATAATGTGTCATCCGGTTGGCCATAAATAAACGGATACGGATAGCTGCGCCAGTTCTGCGGTTTATGAACATGTTTGCCGCCAGTGAAATCCTGTTGCACGGCCTGCGCCCAGTCCACTTTGTCTGTGACCATCGCACCACGGATTGGCGGCAAAGGCGCGCTCGGCGCGGTTTTCGAGACGTAATAACCGGACCGACCGACTGAGGTTATGTAATCATCCGAGACCAGCTCGGTATACGCCAGCGTCACCGTTATGCGCGAAATCCCCAGATGTGCGGCCAGTTTTCGCGAGGAGGGTAATTTTTCGCCCCGATGCAGCCGACCAGCCAGAATGGCCGAGGCAACGATCTGCTGGATTTGCTTTTGCAAACTGCCCTGAAAATTCGGATCAAGAAAAAACGCATCTTCGACGAGGGTCATGACCATCCTAACTGGACTTAACTTCGGATTAAACTGGCTCTAAGGGAAGCCTGAAACGGAACTTATTGTCAATTCAAAGTTTCATTCCGATAATTCAATACAGGAGACGCAAGATGGCTTTCGACGTGCAATCAAATTCGCTGGAAGAGTTCTGGATTCCGTTCACGGACAACAAAAGTTTCAAGAAAGACCCGCGCCTGATCACCAGCGCCAGTGGTGTTTACATGACGGATCACAAGGGTGGTACGGTGATTGATGGATCAAGCGGCCTGTTTTGCAGTCCAGCGGGGCACAGCCACCCCAAGATCATCGAGGCGGTGCATGAAGCGATGCAGAATTTCACGTATGTCGCCGCGTTCGGCTCGGCCCATCCGCTTAGTTTTGCGCTTGCGGAACGCATCACAAGGCTTTTGCCTGAAGATTTCAACCATGTGTTCTTTGTGAATTCAGGTTCCGAGGCTATCGACACCGCGTTGAAAATGGTGATGGCCTACCATTCCGCGTTGGGCTGTGATCGCGGCCGGTTTGTCAGCCGTGAACGTGCCTACCACGGGGTGAATATTGGCGGCGTTTCTTTGTCGGGTATGGTTAACAACCGCAAAACTTTCCCGTCCGTCATGCCAAACGTGGTGATGATGCGCCACACTTGGAACGAGAATGAACTGTTTGTGCGCGGCCAGCCGGAGCACGGTGTGGAGCTGGCTGAGGACCTGCAACGGATGGTCGAAAACTACGGCGGCAACACGATTGCGGCCTGTTTTGTGGAACCCGTCGCAGGGTCTACGGGCATCCTTGCGCCGCCCAAAGGGTATCTGGAGCGCCTGCGCCAGATTTGCGATGAAAACGGCATTTTGCTGGTTTTTGACGAGGTTATTACCGGTTTTGGCCGCCTCGGCGACAAGTTCGCCACCGATGTGTTTGGCGTGACACCTGATATTATGACGATGGCGAAGGCGCTGACGAATGGCTCCATTCCGATGGGCGCTGTCGCGGTAACGGATCGCGTTTACGAGGTGATTTCCGATCAGGCGGCACCGGGGGCTATCGAGTTTTTCCATGGCTATACGTATTCCGGACATCCGGCGGCTTGTGCGGCGGGCCTTGCGACTATGGCGATATTCGAGGAGGAGGGGTTGTTCGAGCGCGCGGCTGAAATGTCACCGTATTTCCTTGATGCGGTGTATTCGCTGAAAGATCATCCAAAGGTGAAAGACATTCGCGGAATCGGTATGATTGCCGGTGTGGAACTGCATTCAAACGGCAAACCGGGCCAACGTGGGGGGCGGGCGCAAAGCGATCTGTTCTGGAACGGGATGCATGTGAAGTTCACCGGAGACACGGGCATTCTTGCGCCAATGTTTGTCGCCGAGAAATCACATATTGACGAAATGATTGGCAAGTTGACGAAGACGCTTGACGAATTGTCGGTCTGACTTGGGAAAATGGCGGAGCGCTAAACGCGCTCCGATTATTATTTATAGGTCGATCTCGATGGCATCGCCTGATGCGATGGCCAGCTCGACGGCGGCCGTTGCGACGGCCAAATCCTGCAAGCCAACGCCTGTGCCGTCGAACAACGTAATTTCGTCGTCCGAGCTGCGGCCCACGTGGGTGCCGTTGATGACAGCACCGATCTCGGTGATCTGGTCTTGTGTGATCAAGCCTTCAGCAATCGCGTGCTGGCATTCGCCGATGGTGATCGATTGTGCGATCTCGTCGGTGAATACGGTGGCCTTGGCGATCAGCGCGGATTCGACTTCTTGTTTGCCTTTGGTGTCTGTGCCCATGCACGCGATATGCGTTCCGGGTTTGACTTGTGCGGCCATCAGGATTGGCGCGAAGCTGGACGTGATGGAGATGATCACATCCGCTTGTGCGCCGAGTTCGTCAAGGCTGACTTCCTCGAACGGCAGGCCGATTTCTTTGGCGGTATCTGCAAGGCGGGACAGCATTTCAGGATGGTAGTTCCAGCCGATGATTTTCTCGAAATCACGCTGCTCTACTGCGGCGCGCATCTGGAAGGCGGACTGGTGGCCAGCGCCGATCATGCCCAGAACTTTGGAATCCTTGCGGGCCAAGTGCTGGATGGATACGGACGAGGCCGCCGCCGTGCGAACCGCCGTTAAGTAGTTGCCGCCGACGATGGCCTTAAGCTGGCCGGTGTCAGGATTGAACAGGAAAATCGTGGACTGGTGGTTTGTTAACCCCTTGGCCTCGTTCCCCGGCCAATAGCCACCGGATTTCAGACCCAGCGACAAGCCTGCCTTGTCAAACCCCGACTTGAACCCGTAAAGCGCGTCGGCGTAACCGATGTTTTCGCGGATGACCGGAAAGTTATACGCATCACCGCGCGCCATCGCCCCGAAAACGGATTCGACCGCGTTGTAGGATGTGGTGCGATCAATCAGGTTTGGAATAACGCCCTCAGGAACAATGATCATATCAGTATGCCTTACCGCGTGCGGACACAGGCCAAAGCGTTTCGACTTTGCCGTTACGTACACCGACGTACCAGTCGTGAACGTTACAGGTTGGATCGCAGTGACCCGGCACAAGGCGCAGTTTGTCGTTGATTTTCAATACGCCGTCAGGGTCGGCTACAACACCGTGCTCATCGGAACATTTGATGTATTCAACCGCATCATCGCGACCATAAACCGTTGGCAGACCGCTATCCACGGATTGGGCTTTCAGGCCCGCATCCACGATGGCTTTGTCGGCTTTGGTGTGGCTCATCACGGATGTTAGCAGGAACAACGAGTTTTCCCATTCGCCATCATCAATCCGCTTGCCTTCTTTATCCAGAATACGGCCGTAATCCGCATCCATGAACGCATAGGAACCACATTGCATTTCGTTGAAAACGCCAGAGTTGCCCTCGAAGTAATACGAGCCAGTACCCGCGCCACCAACGATGTCGCATTCCAGACCTTGCGCTTCAAGCGCGGTCATGGCGTCGCGCACCATATCAATCGCAATGTCAACTTTGGCTTCGCGGTCGGCGTATAGATCCATGTGCTGCATCGCGCCCTGATAGGCTTGGATGCCTGCGAACTTCAGCCCCTCGGCGGAATCGATCAGCTTGGCGATGTTCACAACGTCTTGGCTTGTACTCACGCCACAACGGCCCGCGCCTACGTCGATCTCAACGAGACATTCAAGCTGTGTGCCATGCTTTTGTGCAGCAGCAGCCAGATCAGCGACGTTTTCAGGATCATCGACACACACCAGAATACGCGCGCCAAGTTTCGGCATACGTGCCAAACGGTCGATCTTGGCAGGGTCACGAACCTGATTGGAGATCATCACATCCTTGATGCCACCGCGCACAAACACCTCGGCCTCCGAGACTTTCTGACAGCAGACGCCAATAGCCGCGCCCATCGATTGCTGCAATTTCAGAACATCAACAGATTTGTGCATTTTGCCGTGCGCACGATGGCGAACGCCCATATCCTTACACAGATCGCCCATCTTTTTGATGTTACGCTCCAGCGCGTCGAGATCAAGGATCAGACAAGGGGTCTGGATGTCTTTTTCGTCCATGCCGGGAATGGCAGGAACGTCGTAGCCGACTTCGAGGTCAGCAAAATTAATTGGTGCGTTCATGGTACTCTCCTAGTTTTTCATCCACGGTAGCTTGTCCATATCGACATTGCCACCCGTTATAATCACCCCGACGCGCTTACCCGCGAACAGGTCTTTATTCTTGAGGATGGTCGCCAGCGGCACAGCGCTTGACGGTTCCATCACGATTTTCATGCGTTGCCATATCAGCTTCATCGCATCTACGATTTCGTCCTCGGTAGCAATCAGAATATCGCTGACGTGGTTAGAAACAAAATGCCACGTCAGGTCTTTTAGCGGAACCTTAAGGCCATCGGCCACGGTATCGGGCGCATCATCTGCAATGATATACCCCGCCTTGAACGAGCGATAGGCATCATCCGCGTTCTTGGGTTCTGCTGCATAAATCTTGGTATCAGGCGCGACGTTGGATAACGCCAGACACGTGCCGGAAATCATACCACCCCCGCCAATCGGGGCAATGACGGCATCCAAACCACCTGTTTGTTCCAGCAGTTCAAGCGAGCAGGTCGCTTGGCCCGCAATCACGCGCGGGTCATTATAGGGATGCACAAAATCAGCACCGGTCGCGGCCTGCACTTCAGCAAAAACCGCCTCGCGGGACGTGGTAGAGGGTTCACATTCCGTGATAATCCCGCCGTATCCGATAACCGCATCCTTTTTGGCCTGCGGGGCTGTGCGTGGCATAACCACATGGCACGGAATTCCGCGTCGCCCCGCCGCATAAGCCAGCGACAATGCATGGTTGCCAGAGGAATGCGTCGCCACACCCTTCGCAGCCAACTCATCGCTTAAACCAAACACCGCGTTCGAGGCTCCACGAACCTTGAACGCTCCGGCTTTCTGGAAGTTCTCGCATTTGAAAAACAGCTTTGCCCCGGTCAGATCATCCAGATACGAGCTGGTCAGGACCGGCGTTTTGTGGATGTAGGGCGTGATGCGTTCGCGCGCAATTTTCACGTCGTCAAATGTGGGGATATACATCAAATGTCCTTTAAGCCGTGGTTCGATAGTATTCTTGCGCTGCCGCAACACCAGACCCTAGCGTAATTGGCAAGCCAAGATCAACCATTGCCATTTCCGCCGTAGCGATGCCCGAAAGCACCATCACATCAGTGATACTGCCAAGGTGCCCGATGCGGAATACTTTGCCTGCGACCTTGCCCAAACCACCGCCGAACGAGACGTGGTATTTGCTCGATGCGTGGTTCACCAACGCGGTTGCATCGAACCCTTCGGGCACCAAAATCGCGGTAACAGAGTTGGAATAGGTGCTTTCGTCCACCGCGCAAATTTCCAGACCCCAAGCCCGAACGGCGGTGCGAACCCCCTCGGCAATGCGGTGATGGCGGGCAAACACGTTGTCCAAACCCTCGTCCAGCAGGATTTCTGTGGATTTAGCCAGACCGTTAAGCAGACCGACAACGGGTGTGTAGGGGTAACCGCTAACCTTCAAGGCGGCGAGCATTTCGCGGATATCATAGTAGAAACGCGGCAAATCTGCGTCGTCCATTACCGCAATCGCCTTTTGGCTGACACCGACAATGGCCAAGCCTGTAGGCAGCATGAAACCTTTTTGCGAACCTGCGATGGCGATATCAACGCCCCACTCGTCCATACGGAAATCCATGGAGCCGATGGAACTAACCCCGTCCACAAACAACAGCGCAGGGTGGCCAGCGTCATCCATCGCGCGGCGCACGGCGGCAACGTCGCTCAGAACACCGGTGGCGGTTTCGTTATGTGTAACCAGAACCGCTTTGATCTCATGGTTGGTGTCAGCCTTCAGCGTTTCGGCGTATTTATCTACCGGACAAGCCTCGCCCCACGCGACTTCGTGAACCTGCACATCAAGGCCGTGACGGTTGCACATCTCGATCCATTTTTCCGAGAACATTCCCTGCGCGGCAGCCAGAACCTTGTCGCCAGCGGATAGGGTATTGCTGATTGCGGCTTCCCAACCAAGAGTGCCCGAACCCGGAAAAATAACAACTTCACCAGCTTCAGTCTTCAGAATTTTCTTCACGCCGGCCAGTGCTGGCTGGATGATCCCCTCGAAAGCACCGGAGCGGTGGTCAACTGTCGGTATGTTGTAAGCGTTGCGGATAACCTCGGGAATATTAGTCGGGCCGGGGATGAATACAGGGTTTTGATTGAACATGGTTCGCTCTCGTGGTTGTGGGTTTCCTCCAATATATAGGCCGCGCATGAATTATACAATTTTTTCGAAATAGTTTTTCATTATTGATTAATCAGTGATTTTGTGCATTATTTCCGCTAGTTACATTTTTTCATTCTCCGAAGTAATTTTTCGGAAAAATATATCATTGGCAGAAAGGCGCGTATTCATGGAACTCCAGACCAAAAGATCCCGCGGTCGTCCCAAGTCGTTCAACGACCAGAGCGACAACACAATCGTGCGCTCGCTTGACCGTGGAATGCTGATATTGGCCGCGTTGTCCGAGGGCGACGGTATTTCCCTGTCCGAATTATGCGCGCGCTCCGGCCAATCCTCCGCCACCACGTACCGCGCGTTAATCACCCTGCAATCCCGCGAGATTGTCGAGTTCGAGGAACACACACAGCTTTGGTACATCGGCGCAGGTGCCTTCCGCATTGGCAGCGTATTCCTGAACCGCACCAACATCCTGCAACGCAGCCGCCCCGTGATGCAAAAACTGATGCGGATAATCGGAGAAACCGCCAATCTAGGGATCGAGCGTAACGACTGGGTGCTGTTCGTCTCGCAAGTTGAAAGCAGCCAAACCATCCGCGCCTTCTTCCCCCCCGGCACACGCAACCCGATGCACGCCTCGGGAATTGGCAAAACCTTACTAGCGAATTTCCCTAAAGAGCGCGTGCAAAAAATCATAGCCGAGCAAGGGTTGGAGCGCTTCACCGACAACACCATCACCGACCCCGACCACTTGTTTAGCGAACTGGAAGCCATAAGACGCAAAGGCTACGCCGTCGATGACGAGGAGCGCACCGAGGGCATGCGCTGCATCGCCGCCCCGATTTTCGATGCCTACGGCGACCCGATCGCAGGGCTGTCAATTTCCGGCCCGACCTTCCGCATCCCCAAAAATGCCACCACCGAGATCGGTGAAACCGTCAGCGACTTTGCCCGCGAGGTGACGCGACAACTGGGTGGGCAGGTGCTGATGACGGAATGAATACCGGAAAAAAGTTAAGAAATCGTAAGCGGCTTTACGCGGTCTCGACGGTGCTAATATCGACGCCGTGTTGTTCACAGACTTGCCGCAAATTTTCGGATGTAATCGTATCGGTGAAAAAATGGCTGATCTCGCGCATATGGCCAATTCTAACAGGGGCGGAGCGGGCCAGTTTGCTGCTATCCGCCACCAAAAACGTCTTACGCGCATTTTTGATGATCGCTTGGGCCACGCGCACCTCGCGGTAGTCGAAATCCAGCAATGATCCGTCTTCGTCGATCGCAGATACGCCGATCACCGCGTAATCCGTGCGGAACTGTTCGACCATATCGACGGTGGATTCCCCGACCAACCCGCCATCCGAGCGGCGCAGCATTCCCCCCGTCACCACAACATCGCAGTGAGGGTTCGAGGCAAGGATATTCGCGACATTCAGGTTATTGGTGATCACCATAATATCCCGCCGTTTTAGCAGCGCGCGGGCAACCGCCTCGGTTGTGGTGCCGATGTTGATGAAGATCGAAGCATTGTCAGGGATTGCTCGCGCACATAACCGACCGATCAACTCCTTTTCATCCGCGGCCATTAAACGCCGCGCGTCATAGGCCAGATTGGCGACCCCTGATTCAAGGATCGCGCCGCCGTGTACGCGGCTTAGATGACCTTGCTCGCATAAATCATTCAGATCGCGCCGGATGGTTTGCGGGGTAACGGTTAACCTTTCCGCAAGATCATCCACAGCCACGCGCCCGATACTGCGGGCAACGTCAAGGATCGCTTGATGACGATAGGAAAGGGCCATGAAAAGGTCTCGGAGTTGTGTGATTTTGGCGTGAATTTAAGCCAGCCGGATAACCGAGGTCAAGCCGTTGATTTCGGGTCTATACAATTCCGCGAAACCGCTCGGGAATTTTCACGACCGGATTGCCGCGTATCATCCCGGGTTTGTTCAGCGCATAAAGCGGACGCCGTCGGCTTTGCCGTTGTCGGGCCTCCGCGAAATACGCATCACCTGCGAGCGGCTCCGCCTCGGCGATAATCTTGAACAGGGCCTCGCGCCGCGAAAGATGGTTTTTCCAACCGGTTTCCAAACGATCCTGATCAGCGGTTTTGCCTGTGGCCAGTTCGTAATCGACCATGCCGAAATGGAACAGGAAAAGGTTTGGATCAATGTGAAAATTCCGCCCTTTGATGCGATGCATACCGGACCCCCACGTCACAGGGCGAAACGCCACAACAGGCTTGGTGTAGCGGGCTGAAAGATGCGCAAACTGGCGTTGATCCAGAAACGGGCGCTTTAGGTCTAAGGCGGTCTCTTGCTCTAAATGTTGCCCGACATCCATCCCGAGTCCAGACGATGTAACCTTTGCCTCTGATTGCGACAAATACTGGGCCAGTGTAACGCCCACATTAGGGTCAACGATTAGAAATTCATCCACATCCGTGACAATCACGGCGTCGAAATACTTGAACAACCCACGCGCCAGATGCGACATAACTTGTGCACGCCGCGCATCCGCTTTTGCGCGCTTCATCGGGATATGTGGCAACACCAGAGTGTTAACGTCGCTTAACCATTCCGGCAGCGGCTGGTCATGCCCGTCGATAAAAACATAGAGGTTTTTTACACCGAACTGCTGACCATAATACCGCACCCACTTTTCCAGAAATATCGTATCGTTCCGAACCGTGGTAATCGCAGCAATGCGTTTCAGCGGGAACTCGTTAGAGGCGTCTTCCATGAAAATATCCGTACGAAATGGGCTGTCAGAGGTGATCGCCTCCAACTAGCCTAAATCCGTGCAAATTCATAGGGTAATCGCGTGATTACGTGGCTTGGACGACCACAAACTGCCCCATCATACCCGCATCCTCGTGCTCGAGAATGTGGCAGTGGTACATGAACGGCGCGTTCGCGTCGGCGTAATCTTCAAAGCGCATGATGATCCGCACGACCTCGTCGGGGTTGACCATAACCACGTCTTTGCGACCGCGCTCATTCGCGGCTGGCGGGCGGGCGTCGCGGTCCAGAATCTGGAATTGAACGTCGTGCATATGGAATGGATGCGGCATCACCGAGCTATTTCGCAGCTCCCATATCTCGGTATCACCCAGCGTCACAACCTCGTCGATGCGGGTGATATCCATCGCTTTTCCGTTGATGGTGTGCGAATTATCGCCGCCCATCATCGCCCCCATGCCCATGCGCATCTCAAAATTAAATACACGGGTTTTCACGGCGTCGGCCTCCATCAGCCACTCCATCGTGGTCAGGCGCGAAGGCAATTCTGCGGATTTCGTCAGGGTTGCCGCAGGCCGGATTTCAAGGAACGGGAAGGCGGGGGCGTTGTTGTTTGTGCGCATCATTCCACCGCCAGAACCGCTAACGGCTATGTTATTAAGCTGGACGTTTTTACCAGCCACCAGATCAACGATAATCTCGGCGCGCTCTGCCGGGGCCAGTTGCAGCAAGGTCAACTCTACCGGCGCCTCAAGAAATCCGCCATCCGTTGCAATTTGCGTGAATGTTTGCCCGTCATTAAGCTCCAGATTATAGGTGCTGGCATTGGAGCCATTCAATATCCGCAACCGCAGCTTTGTGGTCGTCGCCTCGAAATAGGGCGCATAAGTTCCGTTCACAAACGGGATATCCCCCACCAGACCCACCATGCGCGAATGCATCGAAAGATTGTAATCCATCCGCCCGTCGCGCGTGAACGAGCGATCTTGCAACACCAGCGGCACATCATCGACACCGTAAGTTTTGGGCAGCGGCAGGGCGTCAGACTCGGCATCTTCAACGATAACCATACCCGCCATGCCGCGCCATACGTGCTCGGATGTTTTGCCCATCAGATGGGGGTGATACCACAGGCTGGCCGCCTTTTGCCTGATTGTAAATTCCGGGGACCAGGTTTCCCCGGCCTGCACAACCTGATGCGGGCCACCATCCATGCGGGCGGGCAAATGCATGCCGTGCCAATGCAAAGTTGACGGCTCACCCAGATCATTTGTTATATTAAACCGGATCGCCGCACCGTTACGAACCCTCAACGTCGGCCCGAGATAGCTGCCGTTAATCCCGCTTGTCGGGGTCTGGTACCCTTTGAAAAATTCCGTGGTACCGTTTTGCATGGTCAGGTCGTAAACCTGCACGCCGTCCTCGTTGCGGCCTGTTTCCAGCGGCGGGATTTTCAACACATTCGTCATGCCATCCTTAGGCTGCGCGAAGCCCGAGCGGGGCCAGTAGACGGCAATTCCGCCAAGAACAACCGCGCTTGCGACGGTGGATTTCAGAAAGTTTCGGCGGGTGAATATGGTCATGTTTCTGCCCTTAAAATACTATTTACTAACCACTTAGAGATTCCAGTAGGGGGAAGGTCAAGAAGCGGGGGTGGCCTAGTTTTTCCAGGTTCTATCCAGAAGGCTTAACCAGTTCTTATTACACAGCTTTTCCATCAACACATCGTCAATTCCATGTTGTCGCATGGCCTCGCGCAGGTGCGTCAGCCCCGCGATATCGCCGATAGTGTCCGGTATTTCTGCCCCGTCGAAATCCGACCCCAATCCAACCCGATCCTCGCCCAGATGTGTGATTAAATGGTCGAGGTGCCGCATCATCACATCCAGCCCCACATCGGTTTTCATCTGCCCGTCGGGTCGCAAAAACGCCACCGCGAAGTTCAGCCCGACCATGCCGTCGCTGTCTCTTATCATCGCCAGTTGATCGTCGGTCAAGTTCCGCGCATGTGGACAGATCGCATAGCAATTCGAGTGCGTCGCCACCAAAGGCGCGTCACTAATCTTGGCAACATCCCGCACGCCGGCGGCATTCAGGTGCGACAGGTCCAGCATAATCCCCAAGCTGTTACATTCGCGCACCAGATCCTTGCCCGCGTTCGTCAACCCCTCGCCAGTTTCAGCATCGGAGGGATAGCGGAACGGCACACCATGCCCGAACGCGGTAGGGCGGCTCCAAACCGGTCCCAAAGACCGCAGCCCCAAGTCATACATTTTGCCGAGCATATCGAGGTCGGTATCGATGCCCTCGGCCCCCTCGATATGCATGATCGCGGCCATTAACCCTGTGTTAAGACACTCGCGAATTTCGGCAGTCGTTGTGCAAACCTTAAGGGCACCGTCGGCCTCTAATTCGCGCAAAATATCCACCTGCGCCAGCATGACGGGCTCCGCTTCTGACTGCGGGACAGGGGCGGGCAGGGGCAGGTCGTATTTCGGCTGCCGCATCATCTCGTAATAATGGTCAAAATTCCCGGGCGAGGGAATGTAGATCGCGAAAAAACCGCCGCCAAACCCGCCAATACGCGATTTTGGCACATCGATATGCGCATCGTACCCGTCCGTAAATTTCTTGCGAGCGCTCTTGCCAGCCTTCATTTGCAAAAACAGGACATCGTTGTGACCATCAAAAATCGGGGGGAAGGTGGGGCTGCTCATAGGGGCCTCGGGCGCTGGTTTCAGAGGCGTTTACTCTTTGGTAAAACCCCGCTGAATGCAAACAAAATCCTAAGTCCCGCAGCCTAAGTCCCGCAGAACGTCGCCTGCACGATTTCCTCGGGTTTGGGGGCGTTTTCGTATTCCGCATTTTCCGGCTGCGCCTCGTATGGGCGCGACAGAACACTGTGCAACCGCTCGAACGGTTCCAGATCGCCTTTGTTGGCCGCTTTGATCACTTCCTCAATCCGGTGGTTTCGCGGGATAAACACAGGGTTAACCTTTTGCATCAACGCAGCATTTGCCTTGGTGTGATCCCAACGCGTAAACCATGCGGTAATCTGTTCGGGGTTGGTAAACATCGCCTTAACGTCTGTGAAATCACCAGCCTTAACGCCAGTGGTCAGATGCCGGAAGAACAGCGTGAAATCCACACGCTCTTGCGCCATCGCCTCCATCAAATCCGTGACCAACACGCGTAGTTCCGCCGTATCCTGATCCATCCCGATTTTCGCTGCAAACCCGCCGTAAAACGCTTTTGAGAACGCAGGGCTAAACAACGCCAACGCCGCTTTCGCCTCGGTTTCTGCATCATCGCCCAGCACCGGCCCCAAGGCTTGCGCCAGTTGTGACATGTTCCAATGCGCCATTTCCGGCTGGTTGTTCCACGCATAACGCCCCTGCCTGTCGATCGAGCTGAACACCGTTTCGGGGTGGAAAACATCCATGAAAGCACAGGGTCCGTAATCAATCGTTTCACCGGAAATCGCGCTATTATCGGTGTTCATAACACCGTGAATGAACCCCACCAGCATCCAGCGCGCCACCAGTTCAGCTTGGCGCACAACAATTGCATCCAGCATCGCGCGCACCGGATTATCTGCATTTGCGGCTTCGGGGTAGTGGCGTGCAATCACATGGTCGGCCAACAGTTGCAAAGCCTCGTTATCTTTGCGCGCAAAGTAAAACTGGAACGTCCCGACACGAATGTGGCTTTGCGCCACGCGTGTCAGCACGGCGCCCGGCTCGTATCCGTCGCGCATAATCTGCTCGCCCGTCGTTACAACGGCTAACGCGCGCGTAGTCGGCAGCCCCAAGGCCGCCATTGCCTCGCTAACCAGATATTCGCGCAGCACGGCGCCAAGGGTCGCCCGCCCGTCGCCATTTCGCGAAAACATCGTCTGGCCAGAACCCTTAAGCTGGATGTCGCGCCGAACCCCGTCCGGCCCGATAACCTCGCCTAACAGAATGGCCCGACCATCGCCGAGCTGCGGATTCCAGCCGCCAAACTGGTGCCCTGCATAGGCCGTGGCGATTGGCTCCGCCCCTTCGGGCATCTCGTTTCCCGCAAGGATCGCCGCGTTTAACGCATCTGCATTGACGCCGATTTGTGTCGCCAATGGATGGTTTATTTTCACCACTGAAGGGGCGGCCACGGGTGTCGGCAGCTGGTTCGAATAGAACCGCTTGGGCAGGCGTGCATAGCTATTGTCAAAGGTAAACGGCATCAAAGCCTCCGTTGCGAATTGTTAACCCGTATATAGATACCCCGCGCCGAAATTTCCATCAACTGGTAGAAAAGGGCGGGCTTAACCCTATTGTCTGGGCCAAATCTCGGACTCGCACTGGGCGTTTCCGATGGCGCAACCTTCAAGCAGCATCGCGGTTTCGTTGAACACAACTTTGCCGTTGAACGTCATGAAACTTGGCATATCGGGGTGCTTCATACTGCTGCCAGACCACGACCCGTCGTCCTGCTCGGTAATGCCGCCGCACATCTCGAACCCATCACCAACGCGAGTGCAATACATCAGGCCTTCGTCCGTGGTGCGCACCAGAATAAACTCGCTACCATTGCGAAGGAACACCCCGATGATTTCGGCGCTGACGCTAGTGGCAAAGGATGCCGCGCCCAAAACCAGTGCAATCGCAGTAGACGTCAACTTATTCATATCGCTCTCCGAAGGGTGTGTTTTGTTCACTACATTAGAAATGATTAATAAACGAATAAGGTTGTGAAATCCCGTGGCGTGATGTCACCCGCGCGCCTTTAATATCGTAACGGTGCGTGGGGACCACACACCCTACAAAAAACGCCGATTTCCCGAAAGATTTCGGAGGAACATTAAATACCTCAAAGGATGGCACCGTAGGGTGCGTGGTCTCCACGCACCATAACACCCGACATACAAACGGTGCGTGCAGAGCACACACCCTACTTTTGCGGTTCCCCGTAGTTGGGGATATCGTCGAATATTCGAGCGAACAATCCCTTATATTCATCTTCAAGGAAACCGTATCCGTTCGAGTTTGAGTTGAGAGCCAGATCGGCTTTGTCAAAACATTTAATGGCAAGAGACACGGCTTGGTATACCTCGCCAAAATTCGCGGGACGTGGATTTATCATCTTTTGTCGGGCTCTCGACACAGTTACATTATGTGCGAAGCCTTCGTTACGGGAAACAAACAACGCCTGACAGGGGTCAGAACGAACAAATTCGTTAACCGTCTTGATAAAATCGCCTGTTGCTCTCCGACGCTCATCCTCATATTTGTCACCGGCTATGTGTGCGGTTGCCGCTGGATTGGATAAAAGTCTGCTGAGGTTTCGGAACGAGTTTGTATCTTTGCTGGTTTCCCAAATCCTGCATACACCTAGAAGAAGC
>CAKZNY010000393.1 GCA_937132145.1 uncultured Paracoccaceae bacterium
CGACCCATTTCAAACACTCGCGTTGCTTGTTTTATGGCTGATTGAGTCTACATCCGTCACGATTCCAGGATGATGCCAGTATCCAGTATATAGCCCAAGAGTCGGCCTAAACGGCGGCTCGGCACGACGATACCCCAGGGTAACTTGTGTTGCAGCATCTTCGCTATCGTTTTACGATCCTTGTTAAAATGAAGTGCTGCTTCACGTGCACTCATCCCGTCAACAAGACAGGCTCGCCGTACACGACAATAAATATCCACAGAATACATCTCCCGCCCTCCGAATAATAAGAAGGACACAAACTCGCGGTTTTTACTCCGCGACAATCAGTTCATCTGGCCGTTTCTGTGGCCCAATATTGCACCGCGATTTACAATAATGGTTAGGTATCGGAAATCGCCCCGCGGCAAACCAATTAGACTTTGGGCAACGGCGGATCTGTTTGTCTTGAACGGTATCGAATTTGATGTTAACCACATCCTCGGCCACTTGTTCGCCTCCTCCAAAACTGGATGGGGCGGGTAAGGGATGAAATGCCACGAGTAATCTCGTGGTGTTCAGGTTTGCTTCTGACAGAATTTACTCTCCACGGGACCAATTTAAAATTGAACCGTGGAGAATCTAATGAACACACGAAAAACCGATACTGTCTGGGCCGAGCCTTATAAAATCAAAATGGTCGAGTTGCTTAAGGTGACGACCCTTGAAGATCGCAAGCGGGCGATCAAGGGCGCTGGCTACAACACCTTTCTGCTGAAATCGGAAGACGTCTATATCGACCTGCTGACCGACTCGGGCGTTGGTGCCATGTCGGACCGGCAATGGGCCGGAATGATGATGGGCGACGAGGCTTACGCCGGCAGCGCCAACTTCTATCATATGGAAAAAACCATTCAGGACTACTATTCCTATAAACACATCGTGCCGACCCATCAGGGCCGTGGGGCGGAAAATATCCTATCGCAAATTCTGGTCAAGGATGGCGATTATGTGCCCGGCAATATGTATTTTACCACTACCCGTTTGCATCAGGAACTGGCGGGCGGAACATTCATAGATGTGATCATTGACGAGGCCCACGACCCCGCCTCGCAGCATCCGTTCAAAGGCAATATCGATTTTGCCAAGCTCGACAAACTGGTGGCCGATGTCGGGGTCGAGAAAATCCCTTACGTCTGTGTCGCGACCTGTGTGAACATGGCGGGCGGGCAGCCGATCTCGATGGCCAACCTCAAGGAACTGCGCGTCTGGTGCGACAAACACAAAATCCGCATCGTGCATGACATGACCCGCGTCGCCGAAAACGCCTATTTCATCCAGCAGCGCGAGGAAGGTTACAGCGATAAATCCATCGCTGAAATCGTCTATCAGCTTTGCGAACTGACCGATGCCGCCACCATGTCCTCCAAAAAAGACGCGATGGTTAATACCGGCGGGTTCCTAGCGATGAATGACGAGAGTTTTTACGAGAAAGCCTGCAATCTGGTCGTGGTCTATGAGGGCCTGCACACTTACGGCGGCATGGCTGGCCGCGATATGGAGGCGCTGGCCATCGGCATTACCGAAAGCGTACAGGACGCGCACATGCACGCCCGTGTCGGACAGGTAGAATACCTCGGCAACAAATTGCGTGCGCGGGGGGTGACGATTGTCGAACCGATTGGGGGGCATGCCGTGTTTCTGGATGCCCGTGCAATCCTCCCGCATATTCCGCAAGAACAATATCCCGCACAGGCTTTAGCTGCTGCACTTTATGTGGATGCAGGGATCCGCGTGATGGAGCGCGGTGTTGTCTCGGCTGGTCGAAATAGTGAAACCGGCGAAAACCACATGCCAAAGCTGGAGCTGGTTCGGCTGACCCTGCCACGCCGTGTTTACACGCAAGCACATATGGACGTGGTGGTTGAAAGCGTTTGTCGAGTGGTTGAGCAGGCTGCAAGCATTAAAGGCCTGAACTTCACCTACGAACCGGAATACCTGCGGTTTTTCCGCGGACGGTTTGAAGAGGTTTAGATCAAAGCTTTCTGCCAACACTGGCCCCGTTCACTGCAATCGGGGCCAAAAGTTGGGGTGCAAGGGTAATCCCCCCATTTTTCGTGGGGTCCGCTTGTAGAATTACGCGGCCATGTCCAAATTTGTGTGATCACGTCTCCCGCGTATCGGTCATGAGACCTCGATCCTTGGTGCCGTCTTCAGTATTTGCAATGATGCTCAAAAATTGCGAGTCGTAAAAAGTAAGTTAAGTTGGTTGCGTGCCCCCGCAACCAACAATATATTAACATTAACAACATGTTACATACCGCCTTCGGGTGGTTCTTTAGTGTGC
>CAKZNY010000394.1 GCA_937132145.1 uncultured Paracoccaceae bacterium
GGAGTTGGTTCATGCGAAGATATGCATTGCGAGACGATCAGTGGGAAAGAATTAAAGCTCTGTTGCCGGGTAAATTCGGGGATCGGGGACGGACGGCTTCGGACAACAGATTGTTTGTCGAGGCGGTGTTATATCGTTACCGTGCAGGTATCCCGTGGCGCGACTTACCCGCGCGGTTTGGCGACTTTCGTGTCGTTCACACCCGCCATATGCGCTGGAGCAAGTCCGGTGTATGGTCCCGTCTTTTCAAGCACTTAAGCCAAGATAGCGGCGTTGTTGCATAGAGCCTCCCCCAGGCAGCCTCCCCCTTTCCCCATTCTTTCAGCCGATTTTCACGCTCACCGGCATGCCGAGAGCAGTGAATTGGTTGAGGCAGTTCACGGTGACGGCGGCTTCGGTTTTCTGGTTTGGCAGGGTGCGGGATCTGAGGTTCGGGCTGAACAAGGTTTTAACGCGGTACATGGCGGTCTCGGCGAGGCTTCGGCGGTGGTAATTGGCCTCGACCTTCCAGGCCTTTGCGCCGATCTCGATGATCCGCCTGACGATTTCGCCTCGCGTTGATGGCGGGTCTTTGGTGCCGGGCTGGGGATGGATCGCCGCCCCTTTGCGCGGTGGGATGACGGGGTTGGCACCCTTGGCAAGGATCACCCGGTGGCAGTTATAGCTGTCATATGCCCCGTCCGCCGAGACCTGCTCAAGCGGCCCTTCAATCTGCGCCAGCAACTCGGGCAGAACCGGCGCGTCATGCATTTTGCTTTCGGTCAGTTCATGGGCCAACACCTCGCCGGTGGCCTCATCCACGCCCAGATGCAGCTTGCGCCACAGGCGGCGTTTGCAATAGCCATGCTGGCGCACTTTCCACTCACCCTCGCCAAACACCTTCAGCCCGGTGCTGTCCACCACCAGATGCACCGGGCCATCTCTGCGCCTGGGCCGCGGCACATTCAGCCCCGCCGCCCGACGGCACAGCGTGGAATAATGCGGCACCGGCAGGCCCGGCAAAAGCCTCTGCGCGAGGCTCATTAAAAACCCCTGTGCCTGGCGCAGCGTCAGGCCAAACACCGCCCGAAGGCTGAGGGCGCACAGGATCGCCGCGTCACTATAAACACACCCCTTGCCGCTCCGCGCCCGCCATCCACGGGCCACATCATCAGACAACCACAGCGTCACCGACCCGCGCGCAACCAAAGCCCGGTTGTATTCCGGCCAGTTGGTAACGCGGTAGCGCGGCTTCGGGGCGGGCGAATGCGGGCAGGTGTGGAGTTTCCGTGCCATTCCAAGGGTGAATCACTTTCACCACGAAAAGGGAACCCCCTGTTTTTGCGAGGGGTTCTATGCAACAACGCCATAGGGGGGAGATAAATGGCTGTTTTTGTGTTGGTATTTCTGGTTTTTGCTGTTTCGTTTGCCGGTTTGTCCATCAGCGTTATTTTCGGACGCGCACCGTTCAAAGGAACCTGTGCTAGCGGAACCTGTCCGAAGATGTTCGAATGTTCCGGTTGTCAGCAACAAAAAACCAAGGAGGAGGAACTGTGAGTGAATTCCCGATGATACGTGAATGCATGGCGACAGACCTTATAACGTTGTCACCTGATGCAGAAATTATCCACGCAATGATGACGCTACTGGATGGTAGGATTTCAGGGGCCCCAGTTGTAGACGAACGAGATCAACTCGTAGGGGTTCTTTCCAAAAAGGACTGCTTGAAGGCCGCGTTAAATGCTAGCTACTTTCAAGAGTGGGGCGGAGCGGTTGCGGAATATATGAATGAGAACGTCGAGACACTGGACGCAAACTTGGATGTTGTCCAAGCGGCCGAAGCCTTCCTTGCCAGCCCTTACAGAAGGTTTCCGGTATTGGACGACGGGGTTTTGGTTGGTCAGGTCAGCCTGAATAATCGCCACATTGCCAATCTTTGCGGCCAATTTAGCCGCAGCGTCTTTGGAGCTGTTGTAATGGATAACTACGCGCC
>CAKZNY010000395.1 GCA_937132145.1 uncultured Paracoccaceae bacterium
CATGAAGAACGGCGCAGGCGTAAATTACTGGTGTCCAAGCGCGAACTGTCCAAATTATGGGCCGAAGTTGGCCGCCAAGGCATGACCTTGGTGCCGCTGAAAATATATTTCAACGACAAGGGCCGTGCGAAACTGCTGCTTGGCATCGCCAAGGGTAAGCAGAAGCAGGACAAACGCGCGAGTGATAAAAAGCAGGACTGGAAACGGCAGCAGGGTAGGTTGTTACGGGACCGCGGATAGTTATAGTTGTGGGAAAGCCCAAGGGAGTTTTTCATGCCGTTCCTGCCAAGCCTGCCCGAAACCAGTCATCTTTCCGATTTGTTCAAAAAGTTTCCGCGTGGCCTTTTGCCGCTTTTGGAATATCACGATGCGATACTGCGTAGCGAGGGCGAGTTAACCAAAGCTGAACGCGAGCTGATCGCCACCTATACCTCCAGCTTGAACGCTTGCACGTTTTGTTATGGCGCGCATAAAATTTACGCCGAGGCTTTCGGGATCGACGAGGCGATGATCGAGGCAATGGTGGCGGACCTCGATAGTGTCGAGGGGATGGACAAGCTCAAACCCATCCTGCGCTACGTTAAGAAATTGAATTTTCTACCGAGCAAGATTGTTAAAGCTGACGCGCAAGCCGTTTTTGATGCCGGGTGGTCAGAAGAGGCGTTATATGAAGCGATTCAGGTTTGTGCGGTGTTCAATATGATGAACCGAATTGTCGAGGGCGCAGGCGTTAACTATGATCCCGCAGGGGAGACCGGTGCGCATTCCTTTTCGGATATTGAAACGCATACCTATGGTGCTTTCGCGAAAACTTTCACCGACACGGAAAGTTAACGTACTGGATTGGTTGCCTTGTTATAAGGCTTCCAGTCAGTGATTTCGGGGTAATACATCGCCCGCCATTTGCGAACGCGCGGGTTCATAACGCGGCGCCAAAGCGGTGGGACCAACGCCATCGCGGCCATGACCGGATAGCCATAGGGCAACTGCGGCGCCTCGGTTTCCGCATAGGTTTGCAGCAGCGGAAAACGACGTTCGGGTTTGTAGTGGTGGTCCGAATGGCGTTGCAGGTTGATTAACAGATAGTTAGTGAATCGCCGCGATGAGTTCCATGAGTGATGCGGGCGGACGTGTTCGTATTTCCCCTCGCCAAGGTGTTTGCGGACCAGACCGTAGTGCTCGACATAGTTGGTAAGCTCCAGAAACATTACGGCAATCAATGCCTGCATCAGGTAAAGCCCGACACCGAACCAGCCACCGATCAGGGCGGCTAGGGCCAAGAACGCCAGCGGCCAAAGTGTGTAGCGCCAGAACGGGTTGGATTTATCGAAGACGGGAAGGTTTCGGGTGGCTAGTCGCGCCGCCTCGACTTTCCACGACGCTATCAGGCCTTCGGGGATAAGGCGGAAAAAGAAACGGTGAAAACCCTCGTTATACCGTGCGGTCACGGGGTCGGCAGGGGTGCCAACATGGCGGTGATGGATCAGGATATGCGTGGTGCGGAAGTGCCCGTAAAGGACCATCGCCAGCAATGCATCGCCCAGATTGCGCTCTAGCTTGTTCTTTTGATGGATCAGCTCGTGGGCGTAAACGATGCCGATCCCGCCTGTTGCGATGCCGATTGCGGCGAATAAAAGTACACTTTGTGTGGTCGACATATGGTCAAAGCGAGTCGCGGCGATCAGGGCGAAAATTATGAAGAACAGTTGGATGGGAAGCCAGATCATGGTTAACATCCGGTGCCAGTACAGTAGGCTGTCGTCGGTTTCGGGATCCATGTTCGCAGTGTTTTCCGAAAGCATCCGGTCTAATACCGAACTTAGGATCAGGCCATAAAACGGGATCAGTGCAATCGCCCAGCCGCCGAAAATGGCGGCGATGATGACGGTTGCGGCCAGTATCAACGATACTGCGAAGGGGGCGGCGCTGCGTAGCGATGAGGTGTTATCTGACATAAACGTACCTCAACATGATTGGCGGCCCTTATTCAACCCCGATAGCCGTCAAGCCAGCGGTATACGCTTTTCGCATAACGGTCGGTAGTTTGTCAGGCGTTGAGTTGGTCGGGGTCTCGAACCGTCCACGCGTCGGAATAGCCGTCATTTCAACGCGTGCGATCTTAACCGTTAACAACAGGTGAAAATGTGTGAACGTATGTTTAACGAGGGCGGGAAGCGTGGACCACTTGGCGTTGATTGGCGGGGTCTCGGTCGCGTCGGCCTCGGTCCATTCTGTAGTCGGCAGGGCCAACATTCCGCCAAGCAACCCCTTTTGAGGGCGTATTTCCAGCAGTATCGCCCCGTCGCTACGCTGCACCACATAAGCCACGCCATAACGCGTCGGCTTGGCAGGCTTGGGGCGTTTTTTGGGAAGGTCAGCCGCAATCCCTTGCTGACGGGCCAAGCAACCAGTGGCGATCGGGCAGATATCACAGGACGGTTTTTGCGAACAAATCGTGGCCCCCAGATCCATCATGGCTTGTGCATAATCGCCGGGGCGTTCGGCGGGGGTTAACCGGATTGCCAAATCGTGCAGGGTTTTTTTACTGTCGGGCAATGGCTCGGAAATCGCATAAAGTCGCGAGACCACACGTTCCACGTTGGCATCCAGCACCGTGGCCTGCCGGTCAAACGCGATGGCCGAAATCGCGGCGGCGGTGTAGGGACCGATGCCGGGCAGGCGCAGCAAATCCGCCTCTAAAGCAGGAAATTTGCCGCCGTAATCCGTTGAAATCAACCGCGCACATTTCAGCAGGTTTCGGGCGCGGGCGTAATAGCCAAGGCCGGCCCACGCGCCCATGACATCGGCATCATCGGCATTGGCCAGCGCATGCACATCGGGCCAGCGACGCTGGAACGCAAGGAAATACCGGATCACGGCGGCAACGGTGGTTTGTTGCAACATAACCTCGGACAGCCAAATGTGATACGGATCGGGCCTGACCCCGTTGCGGCTGTCGCTAGGCGGAATGCGCCAAGGCATCGGGCGGGCGTTGGTGTCATACCAATCTAGCAGGGCTTGGTTAATCATTTGTTCATGCGGCCTTCAAAGAGGGATGGACCTTGCAAGGATCGGCGTTACTATGAGTGTGATGAAATTTCGAGAGTCGCATGGCATATAAATCTGACGGAAAATCAGCAAAAGGCAAGGCCTTTGCGCCCGCGAAACGCCGTTCGCGCGGTTTTTTGCAAACCGGTGGGCTGGTCAGCAAACGCATCCGCCGTGTGGGCGAGCGCCGGGGCTTTGCCGAAACCCGTCTGTTAACCCATTGGGCCGAGATCGTAGGCCAAAGCGTCGCGGCAATCGCGCAACCCGTTAAGGTTTCTTATGCCCGCGAAGGGTTCGGGGCGACGTTGACTGTGCTGACCGATGGTGCGCGCGCGCCTGAATTACAGATGATGCTGCCGGA
>CAKZNY010000396.1 GCA_937132145.1 uncultured Paracoccaceae bacterium
AAACCGACAAGATTTAAGAAATAACATCCCCGCCGAGCGAAGCGAGGCCCGGCCCAACGGGAGGGGTTTCGTTTTGCGTGCAAAACGACGACCCTACGGGCGGGAGCGCTACTTTATCTGCACCCAGAATTTCCAGTAGAGAAAAATTAGACCCCCGAAGCGTCAGGGTTTAACCGAGCACCGTTCCCGCAGGAACCTTGGTGCCACGCAGAAAAACCTCGGCAGGTTGCGGGGATTTTCCGGCCTTTTGAACCGTCAACAACCGAACAGCGCCCGCGCCACACGCGATGGTTAAACCGTCGTCCAAAGTCGTTCCCGCAGGCCCGTTTCCATCAGCCAATTCCGAAAGCAAAACCTTTACGCGCTGTCCGTTCAGCAAAAACCACGCCCCGGGAAAGGGCGAGATGCCACGTATCAGGCGATCCACCTCAACGGCAGGCTTGGCCCAGTCAATATGCGCCTCGGCCTTGTCAATCTTGGCGGCGTAGGTCGTGCCCTCTTGGGGTTGCTGCACAGCGGTTAACGTGTCGATTTCAGCCAAAGCCTCCACCATCAAACCCGCCCCCATTTCCGCCAAACGGTCATGCAGCGTCGCGGCGGTATCCGTAGCACTAATCGGCGCGATATCACGAAGCAAAACCGGTCCGGTATCCAGCCCCGCCTCCATTTGCATGATGCAAACGCCGCTCTCCGCGTCCCCCGCCATAATCGCCCGCTGTATCGGCGCCGCCCCCCGCCAACGCGGCAAAAGCGAGGCGTGAATGTTGAAACACCCACGCTCCGGCATATCCAGAATTGCCTGCGGCAGGATCAAGCCATAAGCCACAACCACGGCAGCTTCGGCGTTCAAGTCGGAAAACTCTGCACGATCCACCTCGTCCTTGAAGTTCAACGGCGTGCGAACCTGCAACCCCAGCTCCTCGGCCCGCTTTTGCACAGGCGTTGGCCGAGGCTTCTTGCCTCGCCCAGCGGGGCGCGCAGGTTGCGAGTAGACACAAGCTATCACATGCCCCGCGCCGATAAGTTGGTCGAGTACCGATACCGAAAACTCCGGTGTTCCCATGAAAATCAGCCGCATCAGCCCCTCCGCTTCATGTTTTTGGCGTGTTTGGCCAGCAACATCTTACGTTTCACGGGGCTAAGGTGGTTAACGAACAGCTTGCCGTTCAAATGGTCGATCTGGTGTTGCACCGAGGTCGCCCAGAGATGCACGAAATCCTTTTCCACCACCACGCCATCCTCGTTCATATACCGAACGGTCACCGCACGCGGACGCACCACCTTGCCGGACAGGCCGGGCAAATTGGGGCTGGCCTCGTCAAGTCCGTTCATCTTCCCCGAGGCATGGATCACTTCGGGATTAGCCATCCGTATCGGCGCATTATGCGTGCCGGAACAATCCACCACCGCGAGGCGCAGCATCACCCCGATCTGCGGAGCCGCCAAGCCAACGCCGGGCATCCCGTACATCGCATTAAGCATCTCGTCCCAGATACCGCGCACCGTATCATCCACCGCTTCAACCGGCGCGCAAACGGTGCTTAACCGTTTGTCCGGATACATTAAAAACGGCCTAGTCACGCGCAAGTTCTTTCTTCAGCTTTTTCATTTTGCTGGTAATCATCGCCCGTTTCATCTTGCTAAGATAATCGATGAACAATATCCCATCCAGATGGTCCAGCTCGTGCTGCACAGCTGTCGCGTAAAGCTCGTCGAATTCGTCCTCATGCGATTTGCCGTCAGCATCCAGATAAGACATCCGCACCAACGCGGGGCGGGTCACAGGTTCGTAAATTTCGGGGATGGACAGGCACCCTTCGTCATACGTGTTCACGTCCTCGGACACCCAGGTGATCTCGGGATTTATAATGATCATCGGATCCGGAGCCCCGTCCTTATCCGCACAATCAATCACGAAGATGCGCTTCATCACACCGACCTGCGGGCCAGCAAGGCCAATGCCGGGCGCGTCGTACATGGTTTCCAGCATATCGTCCGCCAATTTGCGGATTTTTGCGTCCACATTGCGCACAGGTTTGCACACCTTTTTCAGGTGCGGATCTGGATGTATCAGGATGTTTCGCAATGTCATGTGGGGCATTTAAGCGATGCGGGTGGTTGACGCAAGTTTCCTCTTGTCGGGCGTGCTGAAATGCGTAGCGTACGCGTAACATAGTATAGGTAGGGAGCCATAATGACCGATTTCGACGAAACCATTGACCGCCGCAACACCCACTCCACCAAATGGGACATGATGGAAACATTTTACGGAGTCTCGCCTGATGACGGCATCGCCATGTGGGTTGCGGATATGGACTTCCGCCCGCCCCAAGCGGTGACTGCCGCAGTGCAAGGCATGGTCGATCACGGCGTTTATGGGTATTACGGCATGGATGCCAGCTACAAGGCTGCGATCTGCGGCTGGATGGATCGTCGCCATGGCTGGACGGTTGACCCTGACTGGATTTTCAGCACCCACGGGCTGGTGAATGGCACTGCACTTTGCATTCAGGCGTTCACGCAAAAGGGTGATGGTGTGATCCTTTTCACCCCCGTTTATCACGTGTTTGCCAAAGTGATTAACGCCAATAACCGCCGCGTTGTAGAAAGCGAGCTGGTCCTTAACAATGGCCGTTACGAGATGGACCTGGACGCGCTGGAATCCCAGCTTACGGGGGACGAGAAGCTGGTGATCCTGTGCTCGCCCCATAACCCCGGCGGGCGGGTTTGGTCAAAGGCCGAACTAAAAGCACTGGCGGATTTCTGCGTGAAACATGACCTTCTGCTGGTGTCTGATGAAATCCACCACGATCTGGTTTATGGGAATGCTAAACACACGGTGATGTCGCTCGCCGCTCCTGAAATCGTTAACCGTCTGGTAATGTTGACCGCCACCAGCAAGACTTTCAACATCGCGGGGGCGCATGTGGGCAACGTGATCATCGAGGATCCGGACCTTCGCGCCACTTTTGGTGCAACTATGCAGGCGGGCGGGAATACCCCCAACAGTTTTGGCGTGGTAATGGCCGAGGCCGCTTATAACGGCGGCGAGGAATGGCTGGCTGACCTGCTGGAATATCTGGAAGAAAACCGCCGGATTTTTGATGCGGGCATCAACGCTATCCCGGGCCTGAAATCCATGCGCATGGAAGCCACATATCTTGCGTGGGTCGATTTTTCCGGCACAGGCATGCCCCCAGAGGAATTCGCCAAACGGGTCCAGCAAGACGCGAAGATCGCCGCCAACTACGGCCATACCTTCGGCAAAGGCGGCGAGAACTTCTTGCGTTTCAACATAGCCATCCGCCGCGAGTTGGTCGAGAAAGCCGTCAAAAACCTCGCAGCCGCTTTCGCTGACTTGCAATAAATGGCCTCGCGACCCGACGTTTCGGATTGCGCTTTCA
>CAKZNY010000397.1 GCA_937132145.1 uncultured Paracoccaceae bacterium
AGGCCTAGTCCAACCGAAGGGCGGTAGTGCCCGACTGAATTTCACACCAAACCAAGGCGTGCTCCCGCCCGTCGCGGCTGTCGTTTGGCAAGCCAAACAAAACCCTTCCCGTTGGGCCGAGCCTCGCTTCGCTCGGCGGTGGGGCTAACCTGTCGCGTTCCAGATTTTCCTTCTTTCATTCCTCTGCGTTTTATGTGATAGGAACGTGCCAACAGCGACCCCCATGCAGGAGACAATCCATGGAAATTCGTGAGGCCCTTACCTTCGATGATGTACTACTGGTTCCAGCCGCGTCCATTGTGTTGCCGACCACGGCGGATACGCGCACGCAGGTGACGAAGACCATTGCTATGAACATCCCGCTTATCAGCTCGGCTATGGATACGGTGACCGAGACGAAGATGGCCATTGCCATGGCGCAGGCCGGTGGTATGGGGGTTATCCACCGCAATCTGGATATAAATGAACAAGCACAGCAGGTTCGGGCCGTTAAACGGTTTGAAAGTGGTTTGGTGGAAAATCCGATTACGTTGCAGGCGGATCAGACGTTGGGCGATGCGAAGGCCTTGCAGGAGCGTTACAAGATAACCGGATTTCCGGTGGTGGCTGAAGGCGGCAAGGTGGTTGGCATTCTGACCAATCGCGACATGCGTTTTGCTACCGATGATGCCACGCCAGTGCATACTATGATGTCTTCGGAAAACCTTGCCATGTTGCGTGAGCCCGTCGATTTGCCGGATGCCAAAAGTCTGATGCAGGCGCGGCGGATCGAGAAGTTGCTGGTGGTGAACGAGCACGGAGAGCTGACGGGGTTGTTGACCTTGAAGGACCTTGAACAAGCGGTACTGAACCCCAGTGCGTGCAAGGACGAGATGGGGCGGTTGCGGGTTGCGGCGGCCTCGACCGTTGGGGATGCGGGATTCGAGCGCTCCTGTGCGTTGGTGGATTCAGGTGCGGATATTGTGGTGATTGACACGGCGCACGGACACTCGATTTCGGTGGCCGAAGCGGTGGAGCGGGTTAAGACGTATAACTCGGACGTGCAGGTGGTGGCTGGCAACGTGGCGACAGCGGCGGCGACGCGGGCGTTGCTGGATGCGGGCGCGGATGCGATCAAGGTCGGGATCGGGCCCGGCTCGATTTGCACCACGCGGATGGTCGCGGGGGTGGGCGTTCCACAGATGACCGCGATTCTGGATTGTGCCAAGGAAGCTGCCAAGACCGGCGATCATGTGATTGCGGATGGTGGCATCAAGCTGTCGGGTGACTTTGCCAAGGCGATTGCGGCAGGCGCGAGCTGTGCGATGGTCGGCTCTATGTTGGCAGGCACAGACGAGGCACCGGGCGAGGTGATCCTCTATCAGGGCCGCAGTTACAAATCGTATCGTGGCATGGGGTCGGTGGGCGCAATGGCGCGCGGTTCGGCCGATCGGTATTTCCAGAAAGAAGTCAGCGTCGAAAAACTGGTGCCTGAAGGTGTCGAGGGTCAGGTTCCCTACAAAGGTGCGGCTAGCGCTACGCTACATCAATTGGTTGGTGGATTGCGTGCGGCAATGGGCTATACAGGCAACGGAACGGTGGCGGAAATGCGCACCAATTGCACGTTTGTGAAAATCACGGGTGCCGGGTTGAAGGAAAGTCATGTGCATGACGTCCAGATTACCCGCGAAAGCCCCAACTACAGGATGGGATGATGACAGCATTATCAATTGCGCTGATTTGCGTGTTTGTGCAGGTCGCCTTGACGTTTCTGGCTTTGGTCCGCATGGGCAAAATTCGCGTGGCAAGTCATGTGAACAAGGACGTTACATACGGGGATGTGGCGCTTGATACGCGCGGCTATCCTGACGCGGTTATACCGTTTCAAAACAACGTCACCAACCAGTTCGAGACACCGGTGCTGTTCTATGCGGTTGTGGCGTTTGCAGCCGCGACCGACAGTGCGAACGGGATAGTTGCCATCGGGGCGGTGATCTTTGTTATCTCGCGTATTGTCCACCACTTTATCCATGTGGGAACCAACCATGTGCGCAAACGCTTTAATGCGTTTTTGGTCGGGCTGATCGGTTTGCTGATTAGCTGGATCGGCCTTGGTATTGCGCTGCTTTGGTAGCGGTTTTAGGCTAATATCATGACCCCTTCTGCTCGCCTTTCTGCTGCGATTTCTTTGCTGGACGATGTCCTCGCTGGCGAACCCGCCGAGCGTTCTCTGACCCGTTGGGCGCGCCAGAACCGCTATGCGGGATCAAAGGATCGCGCCGCGGTGCGCGATGTGGTGTTCGACTGTTTAAGGCAGAAACGCGCGCTGGCACATGCGGCTGGCGTTATGTCTGGGCGCGGATTGGTCATGGCGCACCAGTTTCAGGCTGGCGAAGATGTATCGGCCTTGTTTAGCGGCGAGCGGTTCGCCCCCGAGCCGCTGCGCCCAGACGAGCAGTTTGTTAGCGAGGTGGAGGCATCCCTGCCGGTTGCACTGAATTTCCCCGATTTTCTGCTGCCCGAGCTGATGCGCTCTTTGGGGAACGATCTGCCTGCGGTGATGCAGGCGATGTCCAAGCGCGCCCCCGTGGATTTACGGGTGAACAGCCTGAAAGCTACGGTTGATGATGCGGAACGGATGCTGGCGCGGGATTTGATTTTCACAGAACCGCACGCGTTGGCCAAAGGCGCGCTGCGTATCACCCAGAACCCGCGCAAACTGGCGCGAAGTTTGGCGTATGATTATGGTTTGGTGGAATTGCAGGACGTGTCCAGCCAAGCGGTTGCCACGTTCTGCGGGGCAAAACCGGGTATGACGGTGCTGGATTATTGCGCAGGCGGCGGCGGCAAAACGCTGGCTTTGGCGGCAGATATGGACGGCAAAGGTGTGCTGCTGGCGCATGATGCCAACGCGCGGCGCATGAAAGATCTGCCGGAACGTGCGCGGCGTGCAGGGGCCACGGTTCAGGTTTTGTCAAGCGAGGCCTTGCGCCAGAACAGCCCCGTTTGCGATCTGGTTGTCGTTGATGCGCCTTGCACCGGAACCGGCGCGTGGCGGCGCAATCCGGATGCCAAATGGCGGATTGATCAGGGGTTTGTTGACAAAATCACGGCTCTGCAAGCGCAAATTCTGGACGAGGCCGCGCAGTATGTCAAACTTGGTGGGGTGATGGCGTATGCGACATGCTCGATCCTGTCGGTCGAGAATGGCGATCAGGTTTCGGCGTTTCTGGCGCGTAATAATGGTTGGGTTCTGGACGGCGATATTTCGCTGACCCCCGTGCAGGGCGGCGACGGATTTTTCTGCGCGCGGTTGCGTCGAAAATAAAGCTATACAATTATAGGTTGTAAACTATATGTTAACCCTTAGGGTGGTTTAGTGACGTTTATCGTTACAAATTACTACTTTTTAACGGGGTTTGAATGTCGAGTGATACAGAAACCAGTCTTTTCCTGCCATCTCTGAATGCAAACAGGGGAACCGTTTTGGCGGCCCTTGGCGTGCTGGCCTTGGCGCAATTGCTGGTGCTGTCGATGTATTTTGAATACGCTCCGGGTTACTTCCTTACGTCTTTCGCGCTGGGAAGTACGGCGTTTTATTTCCTGATGACCCTCAGCAGATTACGCAAGCCCGCTGCGATGCCGATGGAACCCATTGCCGAAAAAGAGGATCATATAGGTAGTGACCTGTTCGACGATTTGCCCGTCCCGATGATAAATACAGATAACCGTGGTGAAATCCTTCAGGTGAATGCGGCGGCTTGTGTGCTGATCGGGCGCGATGATCTGGTGGGGGACACGCTGGATAGTATTATCGAGGGGCTGGGGCGCTCCATTCGGGATCGCATGGCGGATACGATGAAGGGTTTCGGGCTGGGGCGGCCGGAAATGGCGCGGTGTAAACGCGACGGGGTCGAGGTGTATATTCAGGTCACGATGTCCAAGATGAAACGCGGCGACAATATAACTATACTGGCCGTGCTTAGTGACGCCACAGAGCTGAAAACGCTGGAGGCGCAGTTCGTGCAAAGCCAGAAGATGCAGGCTGTCGGGCAGCTGGCGGGCGGGATTGCGCATGATTTTAACAATATCTTAACGGCGATCATGGGGCATGCAGATTTGCTGCTGCTGCGCACGGATATATTGTCGCCGGACTATGAAGATATGAACCAGATCAAGCAGAACTCGGAACGGGCGGCGGCGTTAATTCGGCAATTGCTGGCGTTCTCGCGCAAGCAGACATTGCGGCCAAAATCGATAAATCTCGATGACACGCTGTGCGAGCTGTCGCATTTGTTGAACCGTTTGTTGGGCGAAAAGGTGGCGTTGCACACGGAACACGGCGTGAATTTGAAACCCGTGCGGGTGGACGTGCGCCAGTTTGAACAGGTGATCATGAACCTGGTCGTGAACGCGCGCGATGCGATGCCGGACGGCGGAACGGTGGTTATTCGGACCCGAAACGTGACATTACACAAGGAATTACGGCGCGACCGCGCGGTCGTTCACCCCGGCGATTATGTGGTTGTGGAGGTGCGGGACACAGGTGTCGGCATTCCCGAGGACCTGCTGCCAAAGATTTTCGAACCGTTTTTCACGACCAAAAAGGTCGGAGAGGGGACGGGCTTGGGGCTCGCCACGGTTTACGGGATTATCAAACAGACCGGCGGGTTTGTGTTTGTCGATAGTGTCGAGGGCGCAGGAACGCAGTTTTTGATCTACCTGCCGGTAAACGACGAACCCGTAAAAGAGGAGGAATCCCCCCCCGTGGTAGAGGTTGTTGAAGGCGACCAAACAGGCCGCGGGCGCGTTTTGCTGGTGGAAGACGAAGCTCCGGTTCGCGCTTTCGCCGCACGCGCACTGGCGCTACGCGGCTATACGGTGACACAGGCCTGTTCGGGGGAAGAGGCGTTGGATGTGCTTGAAAGCGGCGAGGAATTTGATATTTTTGTTTCCGACGTGGTGATGCCCGGCAAAAATGGCCCGACATGGGTGCGCGAAGCAATGAAATCGCGCCCGGATGCGAAGGTTATTTTTGTGTCGGGTTATGCGGAAGATGCGTTTCAGGATGGCGACCCTGAAATCGCCAATGCCGCATTTCTGGCAAAACCGTTTTCTCTGGTAGAGCTGACCCAGAAAGTGAAAGAGCAAATAGAGGCTTAGATTGTGCGGGCGGATTCGTATATCTCGTATTCAGGCGCCAAGAATTCTTCCAGTTGTATTTTAAGCCGCGAAGACAGGGCGAATTCCCGTTTCGGGGATTGGTTAAGGTGTTCAAGGTCGAAGTTGTCTTCGAATCGTTCTTCCAGAAATTTGATGTATGCGGGCATGTTCTCGTATCGGAACACGTGATCGACCGCCGGTTTCCCGTCGTGATCAATAACAAAAAACGATGTGCGCCCGATGTCGAATACGATTTCGTCTTCGGCCATGTAGCGCGAGGCGAATTCGTCAAACGTCATATCCGCCGTACTTTGCGGCTTGGCTTTGATTTTGTCGCGCGTGCGGTACCGATACCAGCTGAACAGCCAATCGATCGGCTCGCGAAACAGGCAGGTTGTTTCAAGGGGGCCGAAGCCGGATTGGTCTATGTAGGGAAGGATAAACCGTTTGTAGCGTCGATAGCGGATGTGTTTGACGCGTGGGTTATTGATGAAGGCGATGTCGCAATGGGGGAACAGGGCCATCTCGATACTGGTCGAGGCGGCTTTTGGCATGGCCAGAAATGTCAGTTTTTTGCTTAATGAAATCAACATTTTTGCGTATCCAACTTATTTTCCGAACCTTAACCATTCAGTAACCATAAACAGGGAAAGATGTAACCAGTGAAAATTTATCTTGTAATGTTCTCGTTTTGATCGCATGTTGGACGTATGAGAACAAGAGGCGAACACAAGCAGTGATTGCTCGACTGGGCAAGATATGAAATAAGGAACGAGACAATGGCAAAATTGGCGAAAAATATTCTGGATATGGGCGAGAGACGCGATATGGACAAGAACAAGGCGCTGGAATCAGCCCTCAGCCAGATTGAGCGCAATTTTGGCAAGGGCTCGATTATGCGATTGGGGGAGGATAGCCCCATGATGAACATCGAGACGACCTCGACTGGCTCCATCGGTCTGGATATAGCACTTGGCATTGGTGGTTTACCGCAGGGCCGGATTATCGAGATTTACGGGCCGGAGAGTTCGGGCAAAACTACGCTGGCGCTGCATGTCATCGCGGAATCGCAGAAAAAGGGCGGTATTTGTGCGTTCGTGGACGCAGAACACTCGCTGGACCCGACCTACGCTCAAAAGCTGGGCATTAATCTGGACGAGTTGCTGATCTCGCAACCTGACGGGGGCGAGCAGGCGTTGGAGATTACGGAAACGCTGGTGCGCTCCGGCGCGGTGTCGGTCATCGTTGTGGATTCGGTTGCGGCCCTGACGCCGAAGTCGGAGCTTGAGGGGAATATGGGCGACCATCAGGTTGGCGCGCAGGCGCGACTAATGTCGCAAGCCATGCGCAAGTTGACCGGCGCGATCAGCCGCTCGAACTGCATGGTGATCTTTATCAACCAGATTCGTATGAAAATCGGGGTTATGTTCGGATCACCGGAGACAACTTCGGGCGGTAATGCGCTGAAATTCTACGCCACGGTCCGCCTGGATATTCGCCGCATCGGTGCGCTGAAGGACCGTGATGAAATCATTGGCAATGCAACCCGCGTAAAGGTAGTGAAAAACAAGGTTGCTGCACCGTTCAAGCAGGTGGAATTCGACATTATGTTTGGGGAAGGCATTTCCAAACGTGGTGAGCTGATTGATCTCGGGGTTAAACTCGGTCTGGTGGACAAGGCGGGTTCGTGGTTCAGTTACGGGGATGAGCGGATAGGGCAGGGGCGCGAAAATGCCAAAAACTTCCTGAAGGAACATCCCGAAATGGCGCTGGAAATCGAGGATAAAATCAGGGCCGCGCATGGTCTGGATTTCGATATCGGCGCGAACCGGAACACGGAAGTTCTGGAAGATTGATTTGTAAACAGTAACGATTTTTTCGAGCTGCTTTCGACAAGAGAGCGGCTCGATTTCGTACGCGACCTGTGGACAGTCATACCTCCGCACGATACACCCTTTTTTAACATAAAATAAAGGGACACCGTCATGGCCAGTTTGAACGATATTCGCAGCACTTTTCTCGATAGTTTCGAGGCGAACGGGCATACGGTTGTGGAAAGCTCGCCGTTGGTTCCGCGTAACGACCCGACGTTAATGTTTACCGACGCGGGCATGGTGCAATTCAAAAACGTTTTCACGGGGCTTGAGAAACGCGACTATACGCGCGCGGTGAGCAGTCAAAAATGTGTGCGCGCGGGTGGCAAGCACAATGATCTGGACAACGTGGGTTACACCGCGCGGCATCATACGTTTTTCGAGATGCTGGGGAACTTTAGTTTTGGCGATTACTTCAAGGAAGAAGCGATCGCTTATGCTTGGGATTTGTTGACCAAGGATTACGGGTTGGACAAGGACAAGTTGTTGGTGACGGTTTACCACACTGACGATGATGCGGCGGCGATCTGGAAAAAATATGCGGGGCTGAGCGACGACAAAATTATCCGTATTCCGACGGATGACAACTTCTGGTCGATGGGGGCAACGGGGCCGTGCGGGCCATGCACAGAGATTTTCTACGATCACGGCGATAAAATCTGGGGCGGCCCTCCGGGTTCTGCGGATGAAGACGGGGACCGGTTTATCGAACTTTGGAACCTTGTTTTCATGCAATACGAACAGCAGGAAAATGGCGATCGGGATGAACTGCCTAAACCCTCGATTGATACAGGTATGGGGTTGGAGCGTCTGGGCGCCTTGTTGCAGGGCAAGCATGACAATTACGACACCGACCTGATGCGCGATTTAATCGAGGCGTCCGCACATGCGACAAGTTCTGATCCCGATGGTGACGGAAAAATGCACCACCGTGTGATTGCGGACCATTTGCGCTCGACCTCGTTTCTGATTGCGGACGGGGTTTTGCCCTCGAACGAGGGGCGTGGCTATGTTTTGCGACGGATTATGCGCCGTGCCATGCGACATGCGCATTTGTTGGGCGCCAAGGATCCGGTGATGCATTCGCTGGTGCCCGCGTTGGTGGCGCAGATGGGGCAGGCGTTTCCTGAACTGACGCACGCGCAAAGCCGGATTGAAGAGACGTTGTTTCACGAGGAAACGCGCTTCAAAACCACGCTGGACCGTGGCCTGAAATTGTTGGACGCGGAACTTGAAGGCCTGCCCGAGGGCGCGGCTTTGCCGGGGGATACGGCGTTTAAATTATATGACACCTACGGGTTCCCACTGGATTTGACACAGGATGCGTTGCGTGAAAAGGGTATTTCGGTTGACACCGATGGCTTTGATACGGCGATGGCTGCGCAAAAAACCAAAGCGCGGGCGGCGTGGAGCGGGTCTGGCGAAGCGGCGGATGAGATCGTTTGGTTTGATGTGGCCGACAAAAACGGGGTGACGGAATTTATCGGTTACACAGATGAGCAGGCCGAGGGACAGGTTCTGGCGATCGTTAAGGACGGCGCGTTGGTGGACAGCGCTGCGGCTGGTGAAAGTGTTCAGGTCGTGCTGAACCAGACACCGTTTTACGCGGAATCAGGCGGGCAGGTTGGCGACAGCGGGGTGCTGCTGGCGGACGGCGTGCGGGCCAAAATCACGGATGTGAAGAAAAAGGCCGGCGTTTTTGTGCATATGACGACCATTCTGGAAGGCACGTTAACGGTTGGTGTCGCGGCTGAGTTGAAGGTTGATCCGGTAAGGCGCGGGGCGATACGGGCGAACCACTCGGCAACCCACCTTCTTAACGAGGCGTTAAGAAACACGCTTGGAACGCATGTGGCGCAGCGCGGGTCTCTGAATGCGGCGGATCGGTTGCGGTTTGATTTTAGTCATCAAAAAGCCATGACGGCTGATGAATTGGCGACCGTCGAGGCCGAGGTGAACACCTATATTCGCCAGAACGCGGCGGTTTCCACACGGATTATGACGCCGGACGAGGCGCGCGAAATGGGTGCGCAGGCGCTGTTTGGCGAGAAATATGGTGACGAGGTTCGGGTTGTCTCGATGGGTATTGAGGATGGTAGCGGCAAGGGGCTGGGCAAAAACACCTACTCGCTAGAGCTTTGTGGCGGTACGCATGTGAAACATTTGGGTGATATTGGCGTCTTTAAACTGGTGTCCGAGGGGGCCTCGGCCAGTGGTGTTCGCCGGATCGAAGCGCTGACAGGTTTGGGCGCGCTGGCCTATATTTCCAAACGCGAAAATGCGTTGAATGCGGCTGCGGGTGTGTTGAAAACCACGCCGGAGCTGTTGCCGGAACGGGTCAAGGTGCTGTTGAATGAGCGTAAAGCCATGCAGAACGAGCTGGACAATTTACGCAAGCAACTGGCGATGGCTGGTAGTGGGCAGGCGCAGGTTAGTGCGGTGAGTGTCGGCGGAAAACCGTTTTTGGCACAGGTGCTTAAGGACGTCTCAGGCAAAGATTTGCGCGGGTTTATTGACGAACACAAGACGCGGATTGGGTCGGGTGTTATTCTGTTGATTGCGGACACAGGCGGACGTGCCGCTGTGGCTGCGGGCGTGACGGACGACTTGACAGACAAGATTTCCGCCGTTGATATCGTGCGTGTGGCCGCCGAGGTACTTGGCGGTAAGGGCGGCGGCGGGCGTCCTGACATGGCACAGGCGGGTGGCGCGAGTGCAGAAAATGCAGATGAGGCCATCGAGGCCGTCAAAAAGTTACTGGAGGGTTAACATGGCTGTTTATGCGATGGTTCATATCGACGTGAATGATGCGACAGAATACGCGAAATACGCGGAAATTGCTGGGCCGGCGGTGGCCAAATACGGCGGCACGTTTTTGGCGCGAGGCGGCGATTGCGTTCATATGGAAGGCAAGGGCCGCGCGCGCAACGTGATTATCCGGTTCGAGGATATGGAAACGGCGAAGACGTTTTATCACTCGCCTGAGTATCAAAAGGCGTTGTCATATGGTATTAAAGCTTCTGATCGTGAATATACTTTTGTGGAGGGTGTATAGATGTCGGCATATATTATTGTTCGGATCGAGGTGACCAATCCTGAGGCGTATAAGGAATATGCCACGCAGACGGTTGCTATGGCCGAGAGTTTCGGCGGCAAATTTCTGGTAAAAGCAGGCGCGTACGAGCAGATCGAGGGCAGTGGGCCGGATCGTCATGTTGTGATCGAAATGCCTGATGTAGCGGCGGCTAAGGCGTTTTATAACTCGCCAGAATATCAGGCGATTTTGCCGCTGGCGCTGAAAAATTCCATCCGTGATATGGTGATCGTTGAGGGCGTTTAGTGCGTCGTGCTGCTTGAAAACAGGTTAATGACGATCACGCCCGCGATGATCAGGCCCATGCCTGCGATGGCGGCGAAGTCTAGAGATTGTTTGAGCACCAGCCAACCTATGCAGGCGATGAATACGATGCCAAGGCCTGACCAGATGGCATAGACGATGGATACGGGCATGTATTTCAGAGTTAAGGACAGGAAATAGAACGATATTCCGTAGGCAATAATCATCAGGACTGACGGCCATAATCGCGTGAATTGCCCTGAAGCTTGCAGGGCCGCGATGCCGATGGTTTCGGTGACGACGGCAATTATCAGATATATATAGTAGACGGGCATGGGTTCCTCGAACAAAAAAGGGCGACCGCGCTGGCCGCCCCTCATTTAATGCTGTGCTGCGAGGTTACGCCAGCGCTTTGTTCAGGTTCTCGTCGATTTTCTCCAAAAATCCTTCGGTGGTCAGCCATTTCTGGTCCGGCCCAACCAGCAGCGCGAGGTCTTTGGTCATGTCGCCGGACTCGACCGTATCGACGGTGACTTTTTCCAGTGTTTCGCAGAAATTCATCAGATCTGCATTATCGTCGAGCTTGGCGCGGTGCTTCAGGCCGCCGGTCCATGCAAAGATGGAGGCGATGGAGTTGGTCGAGGTTGCCTCGCCTTTCTGGTGCTGTCGATAGTGGCGCGTGACGGTGCCGTGGGCGGCCTCGGCCTCGACAACTTTACCGTCCGGTGTCATCAAAATCGAGGTCATCAGGCCAAGCGAGCCGAAGCCCTGCGCGACGGTATCGGATTGCACGTCGCCGTCGTAGTTTTTACAGGCCCACACAAACCCGCCAGACCATTTCATCGCGGCAGCAACCATGTCGTCGATCAGGCGATGTTCGTAGGTGATGCCGGCCTCGGCGAATTTATCGGCAAAATCTGCGTCGAAAATTTCCTGAAACAGGTCTTTGAAGCGACCGTCGTAAACTTTCAAGATTGTGTTTTTGGTCGACAAATACACAGGCCAGCCCATTTTCAAACCGTAGTTCAGCGAGGCACGGGCGAAATCGCGGATGGAATCATCGCGGTTATACATACCCATGGCCACACCGGCTGAAGGCGCGTCGTAAATGACTTTTTCGATCACTGCGCCATCATCCCCAACGAATTTCATGGTCAGCTGGCCGGGGCCGGGAAAACGGAAATCTGTCGCTTTATACTGGTCGCCAAAGGCGTGACGGCCAATAACGATGGGTTTGGTCCAGCCCGGAACCAGACGCGGAACGTTTTCGCAGATAATCGGAGCGCGGAAAATCGTGCCGCCCAGAATATTGCGGATGGTACCGTTCGGCGAGCGCCACATTTCCTTCAGGCCGAATTCCTCAACGCGGGCTTCATCGGGGGTGATGGTCGCGCATTTGATGCCAACGCCGTATTTCTGGATGGCGTGTGCGGCGTCGATCGTGATCTGGTCGTCCGTTTCATCGCGCGATTCCATGCCCAGATCATAGTATTTGATGTCCAGATCAAGATACGGCAGGATAAGTTTGTCTTTGATGAAGTGCCAGATGATGCGGGTCATCTCGTCTCCGTCTAGCTCGACAATCGGGTTTTCGACTTTGATCTTGGTCATGGGTTTTCCTTCAGTGGATTCGGTGTTGGGCGGTGTTTAGCGCATTTATGCGGAAAAGGGAAGCTATGTATACGGTTGTATACTTTACTTGGACGGCATCTTTCCAACAAACGTATCAGCAAGGCGCAGCAGAGATAATAGGGCATCTTCGTCCTCCAGCGTACTTTCGGAAATATCAACCAACCCGCCCATCTTGCGACCTGTGAACGAAAGCGGGGCAACACCGTTAAGGGTTAGCGCGGCTTCCTCGTTCTCTTTGCCGACGCGAAACATACCACCGTCGGAATGCGCCCCGCACAGCATATTGCCGTTTTGCAGGAAGCACAGTCCGCCAAACATTTTCTTTTCGGTGATCCCATCCGTATGCGCCAACAGGTCGCGCAGAATTTGGGCGTGTCCTTCGTCGTAAGCCATGGGCATCTCCGTTTGCATATGGGTTCAGGGCATCGTATCACGCGCGCAGGTAAAAAGGAAAAGCATATGTCTGGTACAGATCACGCGAAGGGGGAGGGTTGGCAGGGGCCGACACCTGCGTTCATTCTGGTGAACCCGCAGATGGGCGAGAACATTGGTGGCGCTGCGCGGGCGATGTGGAACTTCGGGCTGGACCGGATGCGTTTGGTGAAGCCGCGCGACGGGTGGCCAAACCAGAAGGCAATCGCCATGGCCTCGGGGGCGGGGCGGGTGCTGGATATGGTGAAGGTGACCGAGACGACGGCGGAAGCAGTGGCCGATTTGAACTTTGTCTTTGCCACAACGGCGCGGAGCCGCGATTTGACCAAGGCGGTGATGACACCGGAGCGCGCGATGGCGCATGCGCGGGAATTGATTTCGCAAGGTCAGAAGGTTGGTGTGTTGTTCGGGCCAGAGCGGGCGGGATTGCAGAATGAGGATATTGTGCACGCAAATGCGCTGATCTCCATTCCGGTTAATCCGGCGTTTGCGTCTTTGAATTTGGCGCAATGCGTTTTATTAACGGCGTATGAATGGCGCCGTCAGATGGACGAGATGCCTGCCGAGGTAACGGCGATGGCCGGAACGCGCTTTGCCGAGGCGATTGAAGTACAACGATTAAGCGAGAAGCTGGAGGAGCGCTTGGACAAGATCGGGTTCTTCTGGCCAGAACAAAAACGTGTTTCAATGGTGGAGAACATCTGGAATATGCTTTCACGGTTACCACTTACAGATGCAGACGTGCGAACACTGCACGGAATATTCAAGGCGTTGGCGACCAAGGGGCCAAAGACGACCTATAAAGACTAACGAGGAATTAAGATGGCACGCAGTATTTTTGAAGATGTGAGCGGCAAGAAGGTCGATACGCCGACACCCAAGCCTGCGCGAAAATCTGCGCGGCGGGGCATTGCGGTTTGGCTGATGGTGCTGTTTTCATTGGTTATGGCAATAATTGTGGTGGGTGGCATGACGCGGCTGACCGACAGTGGGTTGTCAATTACAGAGTGGAAACCGGTGACGGGTGCTATCCCGCCATTGGGCGAGGCGGCGTGGATGATCGCGTTCGACAAGTATAAAGCCACTCCCGAATATATGTTGCAGAACGTCGGAATGTCGATGTCCGAGTTCAAAGGGATTTTCTGGTGGGAGTGGGGGCATCGTTTGCTCGGGCGGTTTATCGGTCTGGTCTGGTTTGTCGGTTTTGTGTGGTTTGCCGTGCGGCGGCAGATCCCCAAGGGCTGGACCGGAAAGCTGGTTATCGTCGGAGCACTAGGTGGACTGCAAGGTGCTGTCGGTTGGTGGATGGTTTCCAGCGGGTTGCAGGGGCGGATGGTCGATGTGGCCTCGTATCGGTTAGCAATCCATCTGGGGCTGGCGTTCTTTATTCTAGGGTTGATCGCGTGGTTCGTGTTTGAACTTCGCCGCGAGAGTGGCGCGTTGTTACAGGCGCGCCGTCGACGCGAAACCGGGCTTATGACACTGGGAACAATGTTGATTATTGTGCTGTTCGTGCAGATATTACTCGGCGCGCTAGTGGCGGGTATTGACGCAGGGCGCAGTTTTCCGACATGGCCGAGTATGGCCGGGGAATTCCTGCCGTCTGAAAGTTTTGATTATGAACCGATATGGACGAATTTCTTCGAGAACCCGGCGTTGGTGCAGTTCAATCACCGTTTACTTGGGTATCTGGCGTTTCTACTTGGTGCTTTTGCGTGGTGGCGCAGTCGTTCCAGCGCGATGGCAGGTGTGCGGCTACGGTTCAACTGGATGATGGTGATGATGATCGGGCAGATGGTTCTGGGGATCGTGACGGTGATCTACGCCGCACCTATGAACATCGCGATCATCCATCAGATAGGCGCAGTGGCGCTGTTTGTGCTGACCTTGCAAGCGCGATTCGAAGCGGCGTATCCGGTGGAACAGAAGATTTCACGAAAATAACGACAGCCGAGCGA
>CAKZNY010000398.1 GCA_937132145.1 uncultured Paracoccaceae bacterium
GAAGTTCTGACCATCCTCCCCGAGGGCTTCCACCTGACCCGCATCATCGCCTGCGGTCTGGACGCCTACCACACGACGGCAGCCAAACACTCCCAAGCGATATAAGGAACGCCCCCAATCAGCATTTAAGGTTTGATTTTTAACCGCCTACTCCCCGTAAGGTGTCCAGATATTCTTTACTTCGGTTGCATGACGCAAAAACTCGCGGCCCTCGCCTTGCTGGCGATCATACCAGTCACGCGCCAGACCGTTAGATGTCCACGTGCGTTTCAGGTTTTCTGCCGAGGCAGCCTCGACCAGTTTAGCGCCCGCTTCGCTGCCAAAATGCCAAACGGAATCGATGGCGTAATGGTCCGCCAAGGTCTTGGCCAAATCATCTTGCTGTCCAGTGACGATGTTCACCACCCCCCCCGGCAGGTCGGACGTATCCAGCACCTGATAAAAATCCGTCGCACTTAACGGATGGCTTTCAGACGGCACAACAACACATCGGTTACCCATCGCGATTGCTGGCGCGATCAACGAGATCATCCCCAACAGCGGCGCCTCGTTAGGGCAGATGATCCCCATCAGGCCCACGGGTTCATGCATCGCCATCGCCACACCGCGCATCGGCACGCTATGAACCGCACCGTCGAACTTATCCGCCCACGCCGCGTAAGAGAACAGCCGCGCGACCGAGGCCTCTACCTCAGCACTCGCCTTGCCCTTGTTCGCCCCCGTCATGGCGCTGATCCGGTCCGCGAATTCAGCCGCGCGCGCCGACAGGTTCTCGGCAATGAAATACATCACCTGCGCCCGATTATGGCCCGAGGCATCAGCCCAGCCAGATGCCCCCGCAGCCGCCTCGACAGCATTGCGAATATCCTTACGACTACCCGCGCCGACATGCCCGATCAACGCGCCCTTGCTGGACAGAACCGGCGTCACATACCCGCTGTCAGGCCGCGCCTGCTTGCCGCCAATATACATCTTCGGCGTTCGATCAACGCTTGCCACAGACACCACGCCAGAGGCCGCAGTTGACGCGACTTTGGCAGGTTTCAGCGAGGCTAGAAACTGCGGCTTTATGTATTCATAAAGCCCTTCTTTGCCGCCCTCGCGCCCAAAACCGCTCTCGCGGTAGCCGCCAAATCCGGCCGCGGCATCGAACTGGTTCGTGCAGTTGATCCAGATGACCCCTGCCTTGACCTTGGGGGCAATCTCGTAGGCCAGATTGATGTTTTCCGTCCAGATGCTCGCCGCCAAGCCGTATTTTGTGTTGTTTGCCAATGCAATAGCCTCGGCAGGGGTGCGGAAAGTTGTAGACACCAGAACCGGTCCGAAAATCTCCTCCTGCATCACGGTCGCGCTTGTATCCACATCCGCAAGTATCGTCGGCGGATAGTAACAGCCGTTCGGCATGGCCGTTTCCGGCTGGATCAGCGTCGCCCCTTCGGCCACGCCTTTGGCAACCATCAACCGGATCGCATCCAGTTGCGTTTCATCCACAATCGCGCCCATATCGATGCATTTGTCCATCGGATTACCAACACGCAATTTGGCCATGCGCACCTTCAGCTTGGCCAGCATTTCCGCAGCAATGCCTTCCTGCATCAACAGTCGGGAACCAGCGCAGCAAACCTGACCCTGATTGAACCAGATCGCATCGACAACCCCCTCGACCGCGCTATCAATATCCGCATCATCGAACACAATGAACGGAGACTTCCCGCCCAGCTCCAACGTCAGTTTCTTGCCTGAACCCGCCGTTACCTTGCGAATAATCCGCCCGACCTCGGTCGAACCGGTGAAGGCCACCTTGTCAATGTCGGGGTGCTCGGTGATCGCAGCGCCTGTTGCGCCCATCCCCGTGACGATGTTCACAACACCGCTCGGCAACCCCGCCTCGATGCAAATTTCGGCGAATAACAGCGCGGTCAACGAGGTGAATTCGGCCGGTTTCAGCACCACGGTATTGCCCATCGCCAGCGCCGGTGCGATTTTCCACGACAGCATCAGCATCGGGAAATTCCACGGGATCACTTGCCCCGCCACGCCGATGGCCTCGTAGCCCGGCAATTCGTCCTCCATAAGCTGCGCCCATCCGGCGTGGTGATAGAAGTGGCGGATAACCAGCGGGATATCGATATCGCGGCTCTCGCGGATCGGTTTGCCGTTGTCCAAAGTTTCCAGAACCGAGAACAACCGCGCGTGTTTGTTAACCAATCGCGCAATCGCATAAAGGTATTTCGCCCGCCCATGCCCGCCGAGCTTCGCCCAACCAGCCTGCGCCTTGCGCGCGGCCTGAACAGCGGCGTCGACATCCGCAGCAGAACCATCGGTGATATCCGCCAAAAACGTACCATCAGCCGGATTTTTCGTCTGGAAATGCGTAGCACCTTCAACAAATTCACCGCCGATAAAATGCCCGAATTTACGCCCGTGCGCGTCCAGCCATTTCATCGCTTCAGCAGCGCTTTCCGGTGCAGGTCCGTATTCCATGGTTTCAAAAATCTCTTTCACAGTCATAGCCTTATCCCCGAAATTACCCGATAGCGTGGCGGAAGCTGGCCGAGTATCGACCCGTTACAAAATGTTCCAGTTGCCGTTCAATATCACCCAGCAGGCTGGATGCACCAAAGCGGAACAGCTCCGGCTCCAGCCACTCGCGGCCCAATTCTTCATTCATCAACATCAGATAATTCAGCGAGTCCTTGGCCTTGGATACCCCGCCCGCCGGTTTATAGCCGATCTGATAACCGGTTTTGTCACCGTAATCGCGCAGCGCGCGGATCATCACCAAACTTACCGGCAGCGTCGCATTAACGCTTTCTTTACCCGTCGAGGTCTTAATGAAATCCGCCCCGCCCATCATCGCAACCATGGAGGCACGCGCGACATTTCGCAGACTGCCCAGCTCACCCGTGGCGAGGATCGCTTTCATGTGCGCATCGCCACAAGCGGCGCGCATCTCGCGGGTCTCGTCATAAAGTGCCTGCCAATTGCCTTCCAGAACGTGACGGCGCGAAATAACTATGTCGATTTCACTGGCACCCGCCTTAACGGATTCCTCGATCTCAAGGATACGCAAGTGGAACGGCGAAAGCCCCGCCGGAAAACCCGTGGAAACCGCCGCGACCGGAATACCGGAGCCATCCAGCGCCTCGACAGCCGTTTCGACCATTTCGTGATACACACAAATCGCGCCAGTCGTCAGACCAGCATCGCCCATGCCCAACGCCTCCAGAATATCCTGCCGCACAGGCTGGCGGGCCTTGGCGCACAAACGCCGCACCCTTGCGCGGGTGTCATCCCCCGAAAGCGTGGTCAGATCAATGCAACTGATTGCCTTTAGCAACCACGCCGCCTGCCATTCTTTTTTCACCGAACGCCGCGTGCCAATCGTGGCCGCCCGCCGTTCAATCGCGGAACGGTTGGCGCGGGCGGACAGAACCCAGTCCAGGTCCAGCGCCATCCCCGGATTTCGTTTAATCGTTGTCATACGCAATATATTCCCGAATAAGCGGCTTGGGTCTAAGCACATCATCGCCGATTTTCATAGCATCTTGCAAGGTCTGCGCGGCGGCCTCTGCGTCGGCATCGCTCCGAGCATGAACAACACCGATAGGTTCGTCCCCGTCTAGTAATTCTCCGACCCCCACGAGGTCCGAGAACCCCACCGAATGGTCAATCGTATCGCTGGCAATCCGACGCCCGCCGCCAAGCTCGATCACCGCCATACCAATGCCGCGCGTGTCGATATGCTGCACAAAACCCTTGGTTTTGGCGTAAACTTCGCGTGTAACAGGGGCCGCAGGCAAGTATTTCAGCATATTTTCCACAAAATCCGTTGGCCCGCCGAGACCCGAAACCATTGCCCCGAACCTCTCGGCGGCGGCACCCGAGGTGAACGCCGCCGAAATCTTGTCCCGCCCCTGCCCGACGTTGGGCACAACGCCCGCCAGCATCAAAAGCTCCGCTCCAAGGTCGGCGGTCACATCCCACAGGCGGTTATCGATATGTGTGCCGGTCAGGAAATCCACCGCATTGCGCACCTCGACAGCATTGCCCGCCACACTAGCCAATGGTTCGTTCATGTCGGTAATTATGGCCGAAGTTTTGCACCCCGCGCCACTGGCGACCTTTACCAAACTTTCAGCCAACTCCCGCGCGTCTTCCTGCGTCGTCATAAACGCGCCGTTACCACATTTCACGTCCGAAACCAGAGCATCCAACCCCGCCGCCAGTTTTTTCGACAGAATTGACGCGGTGATCAGGTCAACCGATTCCACCGTCGCGGTCACATCGCGGATGCCGTAGAGAATCTTGTCAGCGGGGGCGATGGCAGCAGTCTGGCCGATGATCGCACAGCCCACATCCTTCGTGACTTTCCGAAGCAATTCCACATCCGGCTGGGTCTGATAGCCGGGAATTGAATCGAGCTTGTCCAGCGTCCCGCCCGTATGACCAAGCCCGCGCCCCGAAATCATTGGCACATAGACGCCACATGCCGCCAGCGCGGGCGCGAGCACCAAGGATACATTGTCCCCCACCCCTCCGGTGGAGTGTTTGTCAACGACGGGGCCGTCCAGATCCCACGTTAGAACATCGCCAGTGTCGCGCATGGCAACCGTCAGGGCGACACGCTCGTCGAGCTGCATACCGTTGAAATAAACCGCCATCGCAAACGCCGCCGCTTGGGCGTTGGATACCTTGCCGTCTACCAGCCCGCGCATCAGGAATTGCAGCTCGGTTGCGTCCAGCACCTCGCCGTCGCGTTTTTTGCGGATAATTTCTTGTGCTAACATCAATCTAGTGCCTCTACGAAGCCTGCGAACAGGTTTTTGAAACTGTCGGCCGCTTTGGCCGACTCGCGTTTGGTTTGGTCGTGGCTTAAGGCCTCGGCCTGCATCCCCGCCGCGAAATTGGTTATAACCGAAACCGCCGCCACCCGCATCCCTGCATGTCGCGCCAAAATGGTTTCGGGCACCGTGGACATGCCCACAGCGCTTGCGCCCAGCATGGTGATCGCACGGATTTCGGCAGGGGTCTCAAAAGACGGGCCAGAGAACCACGCATAAACCCCCTCGTTCAGCTTGGTGCCCTGCGCGCCTGCAACACGGTGCAGAATGGCAAGCAGTTCAGGGTCGTAGGCGTTGGACATATCGACAAACCGGTCGTCCGAGGGCCAGCCGATCAGCGGGTCACGGCCCGAAAAATTGATGTGGTCGCTCAACGCCATCAAGGAACCCGGCCCCATGTGCCGTTGCGTAGAGCCCGCCGCGTTGGACAACGCCATAACGCCGATCCCTAATTCGGCCAATGTGCGCACAGGCACTGACATCGCCGCTGCGTCCCCGCGTTCATAATAGTGCGAGCGCCCTGCCAGCAGAACCACCCGCCGTCCGCGCAATTGCCCGACCATAATCGAACCTGCGTGACCCGAAACGGTCGAGATCGGGAACCCCGGCAAGTCGCTGAACGGAATGGTGATAGCCTCCTGAACGTCTTGCGCCAAAGTTCCGAGGCCCGAGCCAAGAACAATACCAGCGACAGGCGCTTCGGTTCCGGCTCGGCTTTTGATGACTCTCGCGGCTTCTTTCCAGGGGGTATCCATGACGACTCCTAATTATTTACCACTTGGTAAATTTACCAGCAAAGTGCAGGGATGGAAAGGGTGGTCATGCAAACCCGCAAGGTCAAGCGAAAATCGTAGGGTGGGTGATTCACCCACCACTTAATTTACCCGAATGGTGGGTGAATCACCCACCCTACATTAATGAATCTTGCGTTTCTTTCCCTTGGCCGCATAGGGGTTTTCGCCGCCACGCAGGAACAGGCGGATCGGGGTGCCGGGCATATCGAAATCGCGCCGCATCCCGTTCACGAGGAACCTTGTATAGGCCGCGGGCACTTTATCCGGCACGGATGTGAACACCACGAATGTCGGCGGGCGGGTTTTTACTTGCGTCATGTAGCGCATTTTGATCCGGCGGCCAGCAGGTGCGGGCGGCGGGTGGCTGTCGATCTGGACGGCCAGCCAGCGGTTCAGTTTCGCGGTTGAAATGCGCGAGTTCCAAACGTCATAAGCCGAGATGATCGCCGCGTGCAGCCGGTCAATCCCCTTGCCGGTTTTGGCGGAAACCATGACCATCGGCGCGCCGCGAAGCTGCGGCAGCAGTCGCGTAAAGGTCTCGCGCAGCTCATTGAGTTTGGCGGATTTGTTTTCCTCCAAATCCCATTTATTAATGGCAAGAACCACCGCGCGGCCTTCGCGCTCGGCCAGATCGGCGATGCGCAAATCTTGTTGTTCAAACGGGATAGCGGCATCCAGCAGCACCACAACGACTTCGGCAAAACGCACGGCACGCAGGCCGTCGGATACGGAAAGTTTCTCCAACTTGCCTTGCACCTTGGCCTTTTTGCGCATGCCAGCGGTGTCAAAAATACGGAACGGGCGGCCTTCCCAATCGGTGTTCACGGAAATTGCGTCGCGGGTGATGCCTGCCTCCGGTCCTGTCAACAAGCGTTCCTCGCCGAGGATTTTGTTGATCAGGGTGGATTTACCCGCATTCGGGCGACCCACCACAGCGATTTGCAACGGGCGGCCTTCGGGGATGATTTCGGCTATGCCGTCCTCGTCCACATCGTCGGAAACGTCCACGTCGGTGATCGCCTCGTATGATACATCGGAAAATTCTTTGTCGATCGGGCGCAGGATATGGTAAAGTTCATCCATCCCCTCGCCATGTTCGGCAGACAGCCGCAGGGGTTCGCCAAGGCCGAGGTTATACGCATCGTAAAACCCCTCGTCCGCCGCTTTGCCTTCGGCTTTGTTCACCGCCAAAATCACGCGGCCCGCGTTTTTACGCAGAATTCCCGCCAGAACCTGATCGGCGGTGGTGACACCTACGCGGCCATCAATCAGGAACAGGCTAACGTCGGCCATAGCAATCGCGCGTTCCGTCAGCGCCCGCATGCGTCCCTGAAGGCTCTCGTCCGTGGCTTCTTCCAGTCCCGCGGTATCAATCACGGTGAATCGAAGATCGCCCAGCTTGGCGTCGCCTTCGCGAAGATCGCGCGTAACCCCCGGCGTGTTATCGACCAACGCCAGTTTTTGCCTAACCAGACGGTTAAACAGTGTAGATTTCCCGACGTTCGGACGCCCGACTATTGCCAATGTAAACGACATAATTTCACCTGATTGAAACACAAACAGCGAGGGATAACCTCGCTGCGTGCCTCTTAGACCTATTTGTCCCTATTGGAAAGCGTGCAATTCACCGTCCAGTGACAGGATGTACATAACGCCAGCCACCACGATCGGAGCAGCAGCCGCGCCGCCGGGGATTTTCACGGACGCGACCAGCTGTCCGCCTTCGGGTTCATAGCCGCGCAACTGGCCGTCGCGCCCTGCAACCCACATCAGCCCACCAGCCAGCACAGGGCCGTAATGGCGGATCATATCTTTGCGTTTCTCCGGCTTTTCGTATTGTGGCAACTGCTGCGACCAGATCACCGCGCCGTTGCTGGCGTTCACCCGCATAAGCCGGGCACGATCCGACATAAGGAACACCGAACCGCCCACTGGCCACACAGCATCGGAAGCACCAACACCCAAAGTCCAGATACGCGCACCGCTTGTCAGGTTCAGCTTAACCGTCTGGCCTGCAAGATTGGAGACGTAAACGCTGTTGCCGTCAATCACCGGATCACCGGATATATCGCCGATAGACGCCATTGAGGTCGCCGCGCGCGCCCCGTCGAGGGCTTCTTTCCAGCGCAGCTCGCCGTTGTTAGCGCGAACCGCAATAACTTCACCGGACGAGAACGGTATCACCACCTGACGGCCACTGATCGCAGGGCTAGCCCCGCCTTCAAGACCACCGGTCGTGGATGTAGCACCGCGTTGTACCCAGTCGAGCGAGCCATCCTTGGCATTTACCGCATACGCCACATCGCCGCGCGTTACGACAAACACCGTCCGCCCGTTGGTTGTCGGGGTGGAGCGAATGGCCGCCTCGAACATCCGGCGCCAGATAACGGTGCCGGAAGCCGCGTTAATGGCCAGAAGCTCGCCAAAGCCTGTGCCTGCATAGATCACGCCGCTTGCGTAAGACAAACCGCCACCGGAACCATCGGCGGGGGTTTCACCCACGGGGGTTACATCCAGCGACCATGTCACTGTGCCGTCCGTTGAAACAGCGGTAATGATCGCCGCGCCGTCCATCGTATAGACCAAACCGCCACCGGCCACCGGCCCTGAGGTGATGCGGGTGTTGCGCCCAACGCCTGCACCGATATCGGTTGACCAGCGAAGGGTCGGGGAAGTGCTGAAAGCTGCGTGGCCAAATTTATGCTGCGGAGAGCCGTTCACATCGGTCCATTCCGCGTTAGGCACGGCGCGCGGCAAGCGGATGCTGGCCGTGACGTTTTCCACCACCGTGACATCGACGGCACCAATCGCAAACCGTTGACCTGCCAGCGGCTTGTCAGACGAACCACACGCGGCGAGCGCGCCCAGTGTTAGTACCAAGGCGCTCAGACGACCGATACGGCCAATTGAAACTCGCAAATAACCCATACTCGTGTGCCTCGTTCAACCAAAATATTGTTCTATCCGAGGGGCGTTAGCCGCCGGATTGCGGGGTAACAATCTCGCCACCCAAGGATATCGTCAACTCTTGTGCGCGATTACGCAAGTCCTGCGTTGCGTTGATGTCGATCAGGATTTCGCGAAGATCGCTTAACGTCGCCGCTGTGTCACCATTGCGAAGGTTAATAATCGCACGCTGTTCAATCGCCAATAGGCGGAACGGAGCGTCCATAGACGTCAGACCCGCAAATGCACTATCCAGATCAGCCGCGCTCATATTCTCGCCGTTAACCATTACGGATTTCAGCAACGCCAGATCGCGGTAAAGCGGTAGAACATCGCCGTCCGCCGCGATTTCATCGAGAATAGTCGCCGCCGCCCCTGCTTGGCCGTCACGCGACAGAACCGCTGCCTGATCCAGCTTGGCCAGAACGGCCGCAGCGACACCGCTCGCCGCAATTTCAGCAAACGCGCCCGCGTCATTGGCAGATTGGGCTGCCAACAAAGCCTCGCCCACAGCTTGCGCATCGGTTTCATTTTTGGCTTTCAGATATTCGTTAACGGCCGCGCCGCCAACGATAAAAATCACAATGGATATGAATACCCAAAGATATTTCTTGAAAAATCCATATAGCTTATCACGCCGTACCTCGTCGGATACCTCGCTGATAAAGGAATCATTCTCGCTCAATTCTCTTCTCCGTATTTTGTTGATCGAACCCTAGCGGCTTGCAGCGGGAATTGCCAATGCCAAAACCTGCGAAACCGCCAAAGCCGCCGGAAATTCGCCGATCAGGCGCGAATTCACGAATTTTTGTGAACATGCCGCGTGGTAAAGCGTAGTTGCTCGCAAATAACCACTTTGCTCTACCTTGCGCTAGCTTCAAACCATCCATACTTAGTCGAGATAAGCTTTTGCGCCATTTTGCGCCCTCTGCTGGAGCCACCAATGCGGTTATATCCTATCCTCGTATCAATCGCGGTTACGATTGCGATGTACTTCTTTGTTATGGAGCGGGACTTGCTGAAGTCCTTTTCGGCGGACGAGGAGGCCGAAGTCGCGGTGGTCGTAGAAACTATTGAGCGCTCTGGTGCCGTCTCCGTCGTTGCCCTGCATTCCGTTGCGCAAGAAGTTCAAAGCGGGATCATCCTTCGAGGCCGTACCGAGGCTGCGCGCCGTGTTGATGTGCGCGCCCAGACGTCTGGTTTGGTGATCTCCGAGCCACTTCGCAAGGGTTCCATCGTTGAAGAAGGCCAACTGCTGTGTTCGCTTAATCCGGGCATTCGTCTTGCACAACTGGCCGAGGCGAAGGCGCGCTTGCTGGATGCCGAAGTTAGTGCCGCGAATGCCATCGATCTGGCCGCACGCGGTTTTGGCCCCGAAACAGCCGTGGTTGCGCGTCAAGCCGGATTGCAATCCGCGCAGGCGGGTGTGTTGCAGATCGAACAGGAAATCAGCCGTCTGGAAATCCGCGCACCTTTCGGGGGCCTGCTGGAAACCGATAGCGCCGAGATCGGATCGTTGATGCAACCCGGTGGGCTATGCGCCACGATTATAGATTTGAACACCATCAAACTGGTGGGCTTTGCCACGGAAACCGATGTTAACAAAATCGAGGTCGGCACATTTGCAGGGGCCGATCTGGTGTCCGGCAAGCGGGTGGTTGGAGCGGTGACGTTTGTGTCGCGATCCTCCGATCCGGTTACACGCACCTTCCGCGTCGAGATCACGGTTGATAACGCCGACCTGTCGATCCGTGACGGCGAAACAGCCGAAATCGGCATCGCGCTGGCGGGTGAAACGGGGCACTTGCTGCCCCAGCATGTTCTGACGCTAGATATGAACGGCACGCTGGGCGTGCGGGTCGCCCAAGACGGTTTCGCCCGTTTCATGCCCGTCACCATCCTGCGCGACGGGGCCGATGGCATCTGGCTGGCAGGCCTGCCCGATACCGTGGACGTTATCACCGTCGGGCTGGAATTCACCATTGATGGCAGCAAAATAGATGCAACGATCGAAGGGGCCGAGTAATGAAGGGCCTGGTCACATGGGCAACCGACAACGCCCGCATGATCATGGCGCTGATTGTTCTGTCGGTCTTTGCCGGCGTTTATTCCTATGCCAACCTGCCCAAAGAAGGCGAGCCGGATATCTCTGTGCCGTTCCTGTTCATCTCCGTGCCCTACCCCGGCATATCGGCTGAGGATTCCGAGAAACTGCTGGTCCGCCCGCTGGAAACTATTCTGGCCGATGTAACCGGACTGAAACGGTTGTCTGCGACGGCCGCTGAAAACTACGCCGGTATCGCGCTGGAATTCGAGCTGGACTGGAACCGCGAGTCCACGCTGGCCGATGTGCGGGACAAGATGTCCACGGCAGTGTCCGCGCTGCCTTCAGGCGTTGGGCAGTATTCGATTAACGAAGTGAATTTCTCGGAATTCCCCGTGTTGGTTATATCCCTTTCCGGCAACATCCCCGAACGCACAATGCTGCGAGTGGCCAAGGATTTGCAGTCCGTGGTCGAGAGTATATCGGGCGTGCTGGAGGCCAACATATCGGGCCAGCGCGACGAGATGCTGGAGGTCCTGATCGACCCCTTGAAGATGGAGGCCTACAACGTCACCGCTGGTGAATTGCTGGCCGTGGTCAACAACAACAACCGCCTTATTGCGGCAGGCGAGGTGACGGTTGGTTCCGGTGCGTATTCCATCAAAATTCCGTCGGCCTTTGACGACCCGCAAGACGTTTACGGCCTGCCGGTCAAGCGCAATGGCGACAGTGTGGTCACGCTGGGGCAGTTGGCGGACATCCGTCTGACCTTTGAAGACCGTGTTGGCACCGCGCGCTATAACGGCGAAACCACGGTGGCGTTGCAGATCGTGAAACGCAAAGGCGCGAACCTGATTAGCACGGTCGATGAAATCCGCATAGCCGTGGACAAATACACCGCCGCTTGGCCCGCTGATCTGGCGCAGGCTGTGTCGGTCAATATTTCGATGGACAACTCGGTTAACGTGAAGGACATGGTTAGCCAGCTCGAGGCCTCGGTCCTCACCGCGATTGCGCTGGTGATGATCGTGGTGCTGGCCTCGCTGGGGATCCAGTCGGCGATATTGGTGGGCTTTGCGATCCCCACCTCGTTCTTGCTGACGTTTGCGATGTTGTCCCTGTTCGGCATTTCGATTTCGAATATCGTGATGTTCGGATTGATTTTGGCCGTGGGCATGTTGGTGGACGGCGCGATTGTGGTCGTGGAATACGCTGACAGGGGAATCAAACGCGGCGTTGACCCGATGCGAGCGTATAACGCGGCGGCCACACGGATGTTCTGGCCGATTGTGTCCTCAACCGCCACCACGCTTTGTGCGTTTATGCCGATGCTGTTCTGGCCCGGCATTCCGGGGCAGTTCATGCGGAACCTGCCGCTGACCCTGATTTTCGTGCTATCCGCCTCGCTGGTCGTAGCGCTGATCTTCCTGCCTGTGATTGGCGGCTTGGCGGGTCGTATTTCCGGTAATCTGGATCGTTGGGCAAAGGCGATTTCACCGCTGAACCTGCTGATCCGCCTGCTAATGGTTTTCGCATCCTTCGCGGCACTGGTGGGTGGAATATACCTGACGTTGACGTTCAATATACCGGCAGGTGGCGCGGTTACGGCGGTTGCCATGATGATGATCACTGTCACCATCGGTTCGATGAAACCCCACAAAACCGAACCCGTAAAAGATGCCGGATACAAACGCACGTGGTTCGGGCATTTCATCCATTTCATCTCGGGTAACCCGGTGATGCCTGTCGTTTCGCTCCTGCTGACCGCCGCACTGGTGACCGGCATTTTCTACCAGTTCAAAGTGAACGGCAAAGGGGTGGAGTTCTTCGTCCAGACCGAACCTGAACGCGCCATCGCCTATGTTCGCGCCCGTGGAAACCTGTCGCTGGCGGAAAAAGACCGCATGGTCCGTCAGGTCGAAAACGCCATAATAGACATTCGCGGTGTTGAGAGCATCTTCGCCTTTGGCGGCAGCGGTGGTCTGAACCAGAACACCAGCGGTGCCGTATCCCCTGGCGATACCGTCGGCCAAGTCCAGATAGAGCTGGTCTCGTGGGACATTCGCGACGATTGGGGGGCCGAGGGTAAAGGCAAATACATCCTGCAACAGGTCACCGACGCGATTGACGCCTTGCCCGGTATTCAGTTCGAAATTCTGGAACAAACGATGGGTCCAGCTTCGGCCAAACCGGTGAAGCTGCGGATCACCGGCACCGATTGGGATGACATGCTGATAGCGACCGCAACGGCGCGGGCATACTTCGATACGGTTGAAGGATTAACCGGCGTGGACGACACCCTGCCCCTGCCCGGCATCGACTGGCAGATCAACGTCGATGTGCAACAAGCGGGGCGTTACGGCACCGATGTGGCCAGCGTTGGCGGCATGATCCAGCTTGTGACACGCGGCTTGCAGCTGGGCACGATGCGCACCGATTCCTCGGACGGAGAGGTCGCCATTCGTGTGCGCTTCCCTGAAGGCGACCGCGTGCTGTCCACCATCGACACGTTGCGCGTCCGCACCCCGCAAGGCCTCGTGCCCCTGTCGAATTTCGTGACGCGCGAGGCGGTGCCCAAGCTGGGCAAGATCGACCGCATCAACTCCGAGCGTTTCTTCGACATCAAAGCCGGTGTCGCAGACGGCGTGAACGTGAACGAAAAGATAGCCGGAATTACCGAGTGGCTGGAAACCGAAAACCCCCTCCCCGCGACTGTCAGCTGGGAGTTCACCGGCGATGCCGAGGATCAAGCCGAATCTTTGGCCTTCCTAGCAGCCGCAGGCGTGGCGGCGATGGCGCTCATGTTCATTATCCTGCTGGCACAATTCAACTCGTTCTATAATGCCGTGCTGGTGCTGGTGGCTGTGGTTCTGTCCACGGCTGGCGTGCTAGTGGGGATGATGGTGATGGGGCAAGCGTTCTCGGTCATTATGACGGGTACGGGGATTGTTGCGCTGGCGGGGATCGTGGTGAACAACAACATTGTGCTGATTGATACCTATCAGGAATACTCGAAATATATGCCCAAGCTGGAGGCCATCCCGCGCACCGCGCAGGCCCGCATCCGGCCCGTTCTGCTGACGACCATTACGACGATGGCAGGGCTGTCGCCGATGATGTTCGGGCTGTCGCTCGATTTCGTTAACGGCGGGTATTCGTTTAACACGCCGACATCCCTTTGGTGGAAACAACTGGCAACAGCGGTGGTGTTCGGGCTGGGTTTTGCCACCATGCTGACGCTAATCGTAACGCCTGCGCTGCTGGCGCTGCGGATATGGGTCGCCAACGGTGCGTATTCTTTCAAAGCATTGCTGGCGGTCATCTTGTTGCCGCGCGATCACCCCACCCGCCGCGATCTCCGCCTTAGACGCGCGGCGCGGATGGCTTCGGTAATCGAAATCAACTGGGAGCAAAAGCTGCCTGACTTGCGCGAAATCAAAACGACTCCGGCGCACGCGGCGGAGTAATACATAGTTAAGTTCCTGCGCCGGACCGCTGGCGCAGATTTCTATTCGACAACCCCTGTATTCTTCGGTAGAAGATGCCGATCTCCGCGATGCGGAACTGTGATAACCTGAAAAGAGACGCCGCTTATGGAAAATATCGTCCTATCCATCCATCTGATCCTGACACTAAGCCTAATTGGCTCGGTTCTTCTGCAACGCTCCGAGGGCGGTGGCCTTGGCATGGGTGGCGGCGACGGCAATACTGCTGGTCGCTCGAAAGCCAACGCTATGACCAAGCTGACATGGATTCTGGCCACGGGTTTCCTGATCACAAGCATCGCGCTAACAGTGATTGCCGCCAAAAACGCAGGCGAAGGTTCTGTCCTTGATCGCCTGGGCCTTAGCAGCCCCGCAGCCACATCAACGCTAACCCCTAATCTGGGCGACA
>CAKZNY010000399.1 GCA_937132145.1 uncultured Paracoccaceae bacterium
TTGCCGGTTTCTTGATACGCCGGTATTCCGTAGCGCCACCCTTGATAGCTTGTTCCTGAACGGCTCCTGTTTGCACGAAGGATTAAGTGCTGGTCGGTTGAAGGCCAAGGGCAGCGTCTTCCTGAAAGAAGTTAAGGTTGAGGGCGAAGTAAAGATGCTGGGTGCAACGCTCGGCGGTGATCTTGTTTGTGAGGAGGCAAAGTTTTCGAATGCCGAAGCGGCGGCCCTCAATCTCGACGGGATAAACATCGCTGGTGCGTTTTTCTGGCGAAACGGGGCAGAGGTGAAAGGGGTGTTGGATTTGACGGCGGCTACGGTCGGGAGATTAAATGATGATTCCGATTGTTGGCCAAAGGCACACGGCGATTTGCTGCTTGACCGGTTCCGCTATGGCGCGATCACTTCGGCTTGCGTAGATGCCAAAACCCGTAAAAAATGGCTGGCGTTGCAGGATCCCGCAAAGTTTGGAAAAGATTTCTGGCCGCAACCCTATGAACAACTTGCCAAGGTTCTGCGTGAAATGGGGCATCGCGGGGATGCGCGGGAAATCCTGATCGAGAAAGAGAAGTTGCAGCGGGAAGATCGGCGTAGGCGGTTGAGGCGTGAATATTTGTTCGAGGATGCCTTTTGGTTTGGGCTTTGGGACTGGGTTTTGGCCATTACCGTTCGCTACGGGCATCGCCCTCTGCGGGCATTTGCGTGGTTGCTCGGAATTTGGCTGTTAGGAGCGGCTGTGTTTTACATTGCCGCCGAAAATGATGCCTTCAAGCCCAACACCTCGCGGATACTGATATCGGAGGCGTGGATGGATTGTGCGGGGCAAGACCCCTCGCAGCCCGCGTGTTATCTGGAAACGGATCCAGCGCAGAGCTATCCCAAGCTGAATGTCCTTGTGTATTCCGCCGACACCTTGCTGCCTATCGTTGATCTAGAGATGCAATCAAACTGGATACCGGACGAAAATGTCATGCCTTGGGCGCGGCGGTATTTATGGATTCAGATCATCATGGGGTGGGCGTTGTCACTGCTCGCCGTTGCCGGATTTTCCGGCCTTATCAAATCGGATTGACACTATGACCCACAATTTCCAGCTTCGCGTTTATTACGAGGATACCGATCTGGCCGGGATCGTCTATTACGCCAACTACCTGCGGTATATTGAACGCGCCCGCTCCGAGGCCGTGCGGGATGTCGGGGTGGACCAGTGGGCCATGAAGCAGGACGGGCTGGTGTTTGTGGTCCGCCGGTTGGTCGCGGATTATTTGCTGCCAGCCAAATTCGACGATGAGCTGACGATTGAAACCGAGACGACCTCCCTTAAGGGCGCAACGATGCAGATGTTCCAGACGGTCAAGCGCGCCGATCAGGTGATTTTCACCGCCGACGTGCGCGTCGCCTTCATGACAACCGAGGGGAAACCCACGCGTTTTCCGGCAATAATCCGCCAGCAATTGTTGAAATTACAGGCCTGACCTTGCACTTTGGCGCATTATTTTGCACCTTCACCAAAAAGTGGCTATCGTTATGGCCACCGCAGGCATACATGAAACGAAATAAATTCGTTCAGAGAGAGCAGTATTATGGAAGCAGAGACCCTCGCCGCGGCGCAGCAGATGGATTTTTCCTTGCTAGCGCAGTTTTTAAGGGCGACCCTTACCGTTAAAATCGTGATGCTGTCGTTGATCTGGGCCTCGCTTTGGTCTTGGGCGATCATCGTGGCCAAATTTATTGCCTATCGCAGTGCGACCCGCGAAACCAAGATGTTCGAAGACGCGTTCTGGTCGGGGCAACCGCTCGATCAACTGTACGAGCGTATCAGCGCCAACCCCCGCAGCGCCTCGGAAAAAGTTTTCGCGGCAGGCATGTCGGAATGGCGCAAATCGCACCGCTCGGATGGTGGCATGCTGGCAGGCACAACCGCGCGGATTGAACGGTCGATGAACGTGGCGTTCAACAAAGCGACGGACCAGTTGAACGCAGGGTTAACATTTTTGGCCACCGTTGGATCAATCTCGCCGTTCGTGGGATTGTTCGGCACGGTTTGGGGCATCAAGGGCGCATTTGAAGGCATTGCCGCGATGCAAAGCACCAACCTCGCCGTCGTCGCCCCCGGTATTGCCGAGGCGTTGCTGGCAACCGCGATGGGCCTGCTGGCCGCCATTCCTGCGGTGATCTTTTACAACAAATTGTCCGCCGACGCAGATAAAATCTCGGGCGAGTGGGAAGCGTTTATGGATGAATTCACCATGATCCTTTCCCGCCAGCTCGATGGGCCGGAAAACTGATATGAGCGTCGGAACCTTAGATCGCAGACACGGGCGCAGAGGGCGTAGGCGCGGTAGTGGGCATCGCCCGATGTCCGAAATCAACGTCACACCTTTCGTTGATGTAATGCTGGTTCTGCTGATCATTTTCATGGTTGCGGCCCCGTTGCTGACCACAGGTGTCCCGATCGAGCTGCCCAAAGCCACGGCCAGCGCGCTGCCTGCCGAGGGCGAGCAACCGCTAACGATCTCGCTTACGGCGGACGGTCGCGTGATGATTCAGGAAACCGAGGTCGAGGATATGTCGACCTTCATCCCCAAACTTCGCGCCATCGCGGCGGAGCGGAATAACAACAAGGTTTTCCTGCGTGCGGATGGCTCGATTTCTTACGAGGCCGTGATGCAGATCATGGGCGCGCTTAATCAGGGCGGCTTCAACAACATCGGTTTGGTGACAGATTCCAGCGGAAGTTTTTTATCCGAAACGGATGGGTAAGCTGGCATGAAAACCGGCGTAATCATATCGATTTTGGCACACGGCATCCTGCTGTTGTTGATAATAATAGAGCCCACGTGGAAATCCGCGCCGCGGTTTGACGAAATTATCATTAACGAGGTCACGCTGATTTCAACGGCTGAATTTGATGCGTCGCTGTCGGATTCGCCGGTCATACCGGACGCGATTATCGCCTCGATGTCGCAGCCGCTCATCGAGGTGGACGATGCCACCCGACCCGAAGAAACCCAAGCTCCGGCGGCGACTGAAATCGACATCACCGAAGCCCCCAGCGAGCGCGACGAAGACCCCGATTTAACCGCCATTGAACGCTTACCACAGCCCGATGTCGCCGTGACAACCGCACAGCCCACCGCGCCGAGCATTCTGCCGCAAGTCTCGCCGGCTATCAGTACGGGCCTAACAGGAAGCTCCCCCTCGCCCCTGTTTTTGGCCGCACCCCAGCCGCGTTCCGCGCCGCGTATCGACAATTTTTCCGCCCCCGCTTTGCCTGACGCTGCGCGGGTAAGCGACCGCACGACTGAAGCCACCACACCGGACGAAACGGCAACCGAAACGGTCGAGGAAACCACAGCCGAGGCCCTGCCAGAAGCGGTAACCGAGATCGTCCCCGAGGCCCAACCCGATGTGCCCCCGTCAGCGGCCCCACCGCGCGCGACGCGGCCTCCGAAGCGATCCACCAATGTTGCCCGCGCAGCCGCCGCCGTTGATCAGGCCGTGCGCGAAGCGGAAGAAGCCGCCATTCGCGAATTGCTGGACGCCGCCGAAGCCGAGGCCATCGCGCAAGCAGCGCAAGAGGCCACAACAGTAACCCTTACCGGCGGTCAACGTCAGGGGATCATCGACGCCGTTTCACGCAATTGGAACAAAAGCATCGTGATCGGCAAAGCGAATTATGAGCGGCTGGTAATTGTTCTGGAAGTCAGCGTCGCCCCGAACGGAATGATCGTGCCGGGCAGTGTCAAACCCCTTGATCCACCCAATCCCCAAGGAGATTTCGAGGTAGCTTACGAGGCCGCACGACGCTCGGTTCTAAGGGCCGAAGTGATCCCGCTTCCGCCAGGCCAATTCCCCGAGGGGGTCCGGTTGGAGCTGACATTCGACCCAGTGCTAAACCTAGCGGGCTTCAACTAATTGGTGCAGAATTATAAATGATGTGTATAAAAGATAAAAAGAGGCGAAAAATGGCAGTATTATATCGGATAAACAGCATAGCCTTGGGGCTGATGCTCGCATTTATCGCATTCGCAGTGCCTGTGAACGCGCAACAACCCACATTGAAAATCGACGTGACGGGTGGGGTGATCGAGCCTGTACCCTTCGCAATCCCCGTATTTATCGCCGAAAATTCGGCCTCGACCGCGATTGCCAACAATATCACCCGCGTGATTGCCGAAGACTTGATAAGCACTGGATTGTTCCGTGAAATCCCGAAGGCGGCGCATATTTCCGGCGTCTCGAATTTCAACGCGCCGGTGCAATTTGCCGATTGGCGGGCGATCAACTCGCAAGCGCTGATTGTCGGGGCCGTGAGCAGCTCTGGCGGCCGCCTGACCGTTAAATTCCGCTTGTGGGACGTGTTTGCCCAAGCACCGATGGGGGACGGCGTGCAGCTTTCCGGCAGCCCTGAAAACTGGCGCCGGATTGCGCATAAGGTTGCGGATGCGGTTTATTCCCGCCTGACAGGTGAAACCGGATATTTCGACAGCAAGATCGTGTTTGTCTCCGAAACCGGCCCGAAGAATGACCGCCGCAAACGCCTTGCTATTATGGACTATGACGGGGCCGGTTTGACATACCTGACGAGCGACGAAAACCTCGTGCTCGCCCCGCGTTTCTCGCCCAATAACCGCGACATTCTTTATACCAGCTATGAAACAGGTGTGCCGCGTGTGTATCTGATGAACGTCGATACCTTGCAACGGCGTGTGTTTACCAACCTGCCGGGCATGGGATTTGCGCCTCGCTTCTCGCCCGACGGTGGCAAGATCGTGATGTCGATTTCGGAGCGCGGAAATACGGACATCTACACCGTTAACCTGTCATCTGGCCAACGCACGCGCCTGACATCAGGTCCGGCGATCAACACCGCACCCAGCTACTCGCCCGATGGCAAGCAGATCGTGTTTGAATCCGATCGTGGTGGCTCGCAACAGATATATATCATGTCGGCCAATGGTGGCGACGCCAAGCGGATCAGCTTTGGTAACGGCAGTTATGCAACACCCGTCTGGTCGCCGCGCAGCGATTTGATCGCCTTCACAAAGATCGTCAGTGGCCGTTTCCATATCGGCGTGATGCGCGTGGATGGCACCCAGGAACGCCTGCTGACCGCCAGTTTCCTTGACGAAGCCCCCACATGGTCGCCAAATGGCCGTGTGCTGATGTTCTTCCGTGTGTCTTCGGGCGCAAAAGGGGCACCGCAGATTTATTCGGTGGATATAACGGGGCGCAACCTGCACAAGGTGCCAACACCAACCTTCGCATCCGATCCGGCGTGGTCTGGCCTACTAAAATAGAACCCCGTTCCAACGGGACATTAAGTGTGGTAAATTAACAGTATAACCAAATTAAACGAGGTTAAGAGCATGAAATATCTAATAAAAACAGCAGCCGTTCTGATGCTTCTGGTCACGGCAGCCTGTACAAGCACCACAGGCGGTTTGTTCGGTGGCGGCTCGGACATACGCGGCGCCGGCATCGGTTCGATTGACGAAACATCGCTGGAGTACTTCGAGGCAGCCATTGGCAGCACAGTGCTGTTCGAGGTTAACCAGTCGTCCTTGTCTGGCAGCAGCATCGCCACCCTGAACGCCCAAGCCGGATGGCTGAACGCCAACCCGACCATGTCCATCCTGATCGAGGGCCACGCAGACGAGCGCGGCACACGCGAATACAACATCGCACTGGGTTCCAAACGCGCCAGCTCGGTTCGTGACTATCTGGTTAGCCAAGGGGTTGCAGATGCCCGCATCAGCATCGTCAGCTATGGCAAGGAGCGCCCGATTGCGGTCTGTTCCAACACATCCTGCTGGTCGCAAAACCGCCGTGCGGTGACAATTGTTAACGGTGGCATGGGCGTTTAACCCGCTGAGAGGTCGATAGTATGATTACTAAATTGCGCGGTGTTTTTGCAGCCGTTTTGATCAGCTGCATGGCAGTTTTGCCTGCAACCGGCCAGACGCAAGCGCAAACGCTTGAGGATGTCCGCATGGATATCACCAAGCTAAGCGAGCTGATGCAGGAGTTGCGTAGCGAGCTTTTAATCACCGGCAACTCGGGGGTTTCGCAAGAGTCCGTGGGGACCATTTTGCAGCGCCTCAACACCCTTGAAGCCGATCTAAGTGCCGCCTTGGGCTTGGTCGAAACTCTGGAATTTCGCGTGGTGCAGATTGCGGACGATGCCATACGGCGCATTGGCGACCTCGAATTCCGCTTAACCGAGCTGGAAGGCGGCGACACCAGCACGCTTACCACGCCGCCGCCGCTTGGCGGGGAAACCGATATTGGCAACGGCGGGCAAGAACTTGCCTCGGACGAACAGCGCAGTTTTGATGCGGGTGTGGCCCTGTACGACGCAGGCGAATTTCAGGCAGCCGCAGAACAATTTTTGACGTTCACCACCACCTACCCCGGCGGCCCGTTGACCAGCGAGGCGCAGTACCGTCGCGGCTTGGCATTTGCCGGATTGCAGGATTGGGGCGGGGCGGCACGCAGTTATCTCGACAGTTTCAGCGGTGCGCCAGACGGGCCATTCGCACCCGTTTCGCTCTATGAGCTCGCGTCCAGCCTTGGCGCGTTGGAGCAAACGGATCAGGCCTGTTTAACGCTGGATGAAATCGGCATTCGATACCAGAATGTAAGCGTTGACCTTGGCGCACAAATTCTGGCGCAAAAACAAATTCTGGCTTGCCCTTGAGTGATTTGACCGAAGGGCTGGATCGCGCCCTTTCCGACATTCCAAATACAACACTTGGCGTTGCTGTCTCCGGCGGCGGCGATTCCGTGGCATTGCTGCATATGCTGGCCGCGCGCGGCGGCGACCTGCGGGCAGTTACAGTAGACCATGGTTTGCGTGCGGAAAGTGCCGAGGAAGCCGCACAAGTGGCAACCCTTTGCGACCAACTCGGCGTTCCGCATCGGGTGTTGAAATGGGAAGGCTGGGATAAATCCGGCAACCTTCAGGACGCGGCCCGACAAGCGCGGTTGCGCCTGATTTCCGCATGGGCGGATGCAGAAAACATCACGCATGTCGCCTTGGGCCACACCTTGGACGATCAGGCCGAAACGGTGTTGTTGCGCCTTGCTCGCGGGTCTGGCGTCGACGGGTTGTCAGGCATGGCGGCGCGGCGAACGGTTGGCCGATTAACATGGGTACGCCCGTTGCTGCACGCTCGGCGGGATGAATTACGGGCGTATCTTAAGGCACAGAACATCGCGTGGGCCGACGACCCCTCCAACGACGACCCGAAATATGACCGCATCAAAGCCCGCCAAGCCTTGGCGCTTCTGGCCGACCTGGGCATCACCATCGACGGATTAGTCGCCACGGCTGACCGTATGCAAGACGCTCGCACAGCCTTGGAGGCCGCAACGCTAACCCTCGCCGAGGCATGCGTTGAAATCACGGACGCCGGCGAGGTGCAGCTGAACATGGCAACCTTCAACGCCGCCCCGAACGAGCTACGTTACCGCCTGCTATCCGCCACCCTGAAATGGATCAGCGGCGCCCCCTACCGCCCGCGCTTTGACAGCCTGCGCGGTATGTTGGCCAGAATCGGCGACCAATCCGGACAAACATTACATGGATGTGTGATCCGTTCACACTCTGGCAACATTATCGTGCGAAGAGAACCCGCAAGGGTAGCAACCCCCTGCCCCATCGCCTCCGTTTGGGATCATCGATGGGTGGTCACGGAACACGGGCGGGAAACCGCCAAAACCATCGCCGCTTTAGGCGAGGAAGGCCTGCGGGAATGCGCAAACTGGCGCGAGACCGGACACGCCCGCGAGGTGCTGCTGGCAAGCCCTGCGGTGTGGGCTGACGGGCTATTAGTGGCCGCTCCACTGGCTGGAATGGCTAACGGATGGGCAATTGGGTTAAAATATGGTAAAAAAGGTCTGCACAAGTCCCTAATGACACGTTGAAAGTCGGGACTTAGACCCTATGTTACGTTCAACCGCGCAGGCTGAGTCGTCTGTGTAAAGAAATTGAATACCTTGTTAGGAGAGAATTCTGTGGGTAATAATAAAAACATCGCGTTTTGGGTTATTCTATTCCTGTTAATGGTCGCCTTGTACAATATCTTCAACGGCGGGAAATCCACGCCAAACGCGTCGCAAGTCTCGTTCTCCGAGTTCCTCGACAGTGTAGATGCAGGTCAGGTTGATGCGGTAACGCTGGACGGCGAGAAAATCTACATCCGCAGTGGTTCCAACAATTTCACAACAATTCAACCACGCGACGCTGAAATCCTGCCAATCCTGCGCGATGCAGGCGTGGCAATCGAGGCCTCGGCACAAGAACAATCCGGCTTGATGTCGATGCTCGGTGTCTGGCTTCCGTTCATCATGTTGATCGGCGTCTGGGTGTTCTTCATGAACCGCATGCAAGGCGGTAAAGGCGGCGCGATGAGCTTTGGTAAGTCCAAAGCCAAGATGCTGACCGAAAAGCAAGGCAAAGTGACGTTCGACGACGTGGCCGGTATCGACGAGGCCAAAGAAGAACTGGAAGAAATCGTCGAGTTCCTGCAAGACCCGCAGAAATTCACCCGCCTTGGCGGAAAAATTCCAAAAGGCGCGTTGCTGATTGGCCCTCCGGGAACCGGTAAAACCCTGCTGGCCCGTGCCATTGCTGGCGAGGCCGGTGTGCCTTTCTTCGCGATATCGGGTTCCGACTTCGTTGAAATGTTCGTGGGCGTTGGTGCAAGCCGCGTGCGTGATATGTTTGAGCAGGCCAAAAAGAACGCACCGTGTATCGTTTTCATCGACGAAATCGATGCCGTTGGCCGCCATCGTGGCTCTGGCTACGGCGGTGGTAATGACGAGCGCGAACAGACGTTGAACCAGTTGCTGGTTGAAATGGACGGTTTCGAGGCAAACGAGGGCGTGATCATTCTGGCCGCGACCAACCGCGCCGATGTTCTGGACCCGGCCCTAACGCGTCCGGGCCGGTTTGACCGCCAGATCCACGTGTCGAACCCCGACATCAAAGGCCGTCAGAAAATTCTGGCCGTGCATTCCCGCAAAGTGCCGCTTGGCCCCGATGTTGATCTTCGGATCATCGCACGCGGTGCGCCGGGTATGTCCGGTGCTGATTTGGCCAACTTGGTTAACGAAGCGGCATTGATGGCTGCGCGCACCGGTAAACGCGTCGTGACCATGGAAGATTTCGAGGCTGCCAAAGACAAAATCATGATGGGCACAGAGCGCCGCTCCATGGTTATCACGGCCGATCAGAAAGAAAAAACTGCGTACCACGAGGCTGGCCACGCAGTTGTCGGGATGGAGTTGCCGGAATGTGATCCGGTTTACAAAGCCACGATTATTCCCCGTGGTGGCGCGTTGGGTATGGTTGTTTCGCTGCCCGAAGTGGACCGTCTGAACTGGCACAAAATCGAATGCGTACAAAAACTGGCGATGACTATGGCCGGTAAAGCTGCCGAAATTATCAAGTATGGTCCGGAGCGCGTAAGCAACGGCCCTGCTGGCGATATTCAGCAAGCATCAGCACTGGCGCGCGCGATGGTTATGCGCTGGGGTATGTCCGATCTTGTCGGTAATGTAGACTACTCCGAAGCGCATGAAGGCTATTCCAGCGGCAGCGTCGGCGGCTTCTCGCTTTCGGCCAAATCGAAAGAGTTGGTTGAACAAGAAGTGAAACGCTTTATCGACGAAGCCTATGATACCGCGTATAAAATTCTGACAGACAATCCCGAAAAATTCGAGCGTCTGGCGCAAGGTTTGCTAGAATACGAAACGCTGACCGGCGAAGAAATCAAACGCGTAGTCAGAGGCGAGCCTCCACACGCGAACGACGAAGACGATACGGATTCCACTGACGGTGGTTCGACCAGCGTTACGGCCATTCCAAAGGTCGGAAAACCCAAAAACGAGAGCGGCATGGAACCACAACCAAGCTAATCCCAACGTACATATTCAAGAATTCAAGGGCGGCTTATGTCGCCCTTATTTTTTGCCCACAGCCAAAGTATGCATTTGCACACAATTTATTCGGTTTTGTCGCACTATCGCTTCGGGATGTCGAAAAAGGTCTCGCCAAAGGGCGGATTCCCTCCTAACTATTGGAGGAATCATCAGCCATTCGTAAAGGGACCGGTCATGGGTTACAAAACCGACATCGAAATCGCACGTGAAGCAACTAAACTGCCAATTATGGAAATCGGCGCCAAGCTGGGAATCCCCAGTAAAGATTTGCTGCCGTTCGGGCACGACAAAGCGAAGGTCTCGGCCGAGTTTATTGCCGCGCAAGTGGACAAGAAAGACGGTAAACTTATCCTCGTGACCGCCATCACCCCGACACCGGCTGGCGAAGGTAAAACAACTACTACCGTTGGTCTGGCGGACGGGCTGAACAGCATTGGCAAGAACGCAATGGTTTGCATCCGCGAAGCCTCGCTTGGCCCGTGTTTTGGCATGAAGGGTGGCGCGGCCGGCGGCGGTTATGCCCAAGTTATTCCGATGGAAGAGATGAACCTGCACTTTACGGGCGACTTCCACGCGATCACCAGCGCGCACAACCTTTTGTCCGCCATGATCGACAACCACATCTATTGGGGCAACGATCTGGAAATCGACGAGCGCCGGATCGTGTGGAGGCGCGTCATGGACATGAACGACCGCGCCCTTCGCGACACCGTGGTCAGCCTTGGTGGCATCGCCAACGGGTTCCCGCGCCAAACCGGTTTTGACATTACTGTGGCCTCCGAAGTCATGGCAATTCTATGTCTGGCCGATAATCTGGACGACCTTCAGCAGCGCCTCGGCGATATCATTGTGGCCTACACGCGCGACCGAAAACCAATCTATTGCCGTGACATCAAAGCCGACGGCGCGATGACGGTTCTGTTGCAACAAGCGATGCAGCCAAACCTTGTCCAGACGCTCGAGAATAATCCGGCGTTCGTTCACGGCGGCCCGTTTGCCAACATCGCGCACGGTTGTAACTCCGTTGTGGCAACCAAAACCGCCCTGAAGCTGGCGGATTATGTCGTCACCGAGGCCGGCTTTGGCGCCGATCTGGGCGCTGAAAAATTCATGAACATCAAGTGCCGCAAAGCCAACATCGCACCCGACGTGGTGGTACTGGTGGCAACGATCCGTGCCATGAAAATGAACGGCGGTATAGCGCGCGCGGACCTCGGGGCTGAAAATGTCGACGCCGTGAACGACGGTGCCCCGAACCTTGGCCGCCACATCGAAAACCTCAAATCATTCGGCGTTCCGGTCGTCGTCGCCATTAACCATTTCCTAACCGATTCCGATGCCGAAGTGCAGGCGGTGATTGATTACGTCGCCACGCACGGCTCCGAAGCGATTTTGTGCAAGCATTGGGAATTTGGCTCGAAAGGGATAAGCGAGCTGGCCACCCGCGTCGTGGAAATCGCCGAAGCCAACGTCGCGCAGTTCGCCCCGCTTTACCCCGACGACATGCCGTTATTCGAGAAAATCGAAACCATCGCCAAACGTATCTATCGCGCTGACGAAGTGCTGGCGGATAAGAAAATCCGCGCCCAGTTGAAGGTTTGGGAAGACGCCGGTTTTGGCCACCTGCCCGTTTGCATGGCGAAAACGCAGTACAGTTTTTCGACTGATCCGGACCTGCGCGGTGCGCCGAACGGCCACTCGGTTCCGGTGCGCGAAGTTCGGCTATTGGCGGGCGCGGGCTTCATCGTCGTCGTCTGTGGCGATATCATGACCATGCCCGGTCTGCCGCGCAAACCGGCCGCAGAGTCAATCAGGTTGAATGACGCTGGACAGATCGAGGGTTTGTTCTAAAAACTGTTCTTGAGGGAGCCGCAACATTCAGCTAAATGAAGCCAAGCCTTTATTGTCAAGATGGAAGACGCATGAAGCAGCCTCCTAAATCCTGTAAGACCATGTTTGAGCTTCGCGCATCCCTCGATGTTCTCGACGCCGAAATTGTTCAGCTTTTGGCCAAACGTGCGGAATTCATAGATCGCGCGATTGACCTGAAAATGGCCGAGGGCCTGCCCGCAAGAATAGAAGACCGTGTCGAATATGTTGCAATGCGCGCAAGAGAAAACGCGGAAAAAGTCGGGCTGGATCCAGACTTGGCCGAGAACCTGTGGCGAAAACTAATTGAGTGGTCCATCGCGCGTGAAGAAGCGGTGCTGGGGCATAAAGCCGAAGATTTAGGAGATGTTGAATGAGTGCAGATATCATCGACGGTAAGGCGTTTGCCGCAACGGTTCGCGCGAAAGTTGCCACGCACGTCGCGACGCTTAAGGCTGATCACGGCATCACCCCCGGTCTGGCCGTGATTTTGGTTGGCGAAGACCCCGCCTCCGAAGTTTATGTGCGCAACAAAGGCAAGCAGACGGCCGAGTGCGGCATGAACTCGTTCGAGCACAAGCTGCCTGCCGATACATCCGAAGCTGATCTTCTGGCCCTTATCGACCAGTTGAACAATGATCCCGCAGTGCATGGCATCCTGTGCCAATTGCCCGTGCCGGATCATATAAACCAGAACTTGGGGATCAACGCCATCATCCCCGAAAAAGACGTGGATGGTTTCAACATCCTTAATGTGGGCCGCTTGGCAACAGGGCAGACGAGCATGGTGCCTTGCACGCCGCTTGGTTGCCTGATGATGCTGCGGGACAAACACGGATCACTGTCCGGTCTGAACGCGGTTGTGGTCGGGCGTTCCAATATCGTTGGAAAACCGATGGCGCAGTTGCTGTTGAAGGACAGTTGCACCGTCACCATCGCCCATTCCCGCACCAAGAATATCGAGGCGCTATGCCGTAACGCCGACATTCTGGTTGCCGCCGTCGGGCGCCCCGAAATGATTAACGCAGACTGGATCAAACCGGGCGCGACGGTGATTGATGTGGGCATCAACCGCATCCCAGCACCAGAACGCGGGGACGGGAAAATGCGGCTGGTCGGGGATGTCGATTTTGCGTCCGCCAGCGAAGTTGCAGGGGCCATCACCCCCGTCCCGGGTGGCGTTGGCCCCATGACCATCGCTTGCCTACTGGCAAATACCGTCACGGCGTGCTGCCGCGCAAATGGCCTGCCGGAACCCGAAGGGCTTACGGCCTAGGCGTGATCCCGCATCGAGTGCGGGATGGCTGCGGCATTTCCAGCGCTCGATTACCCACATGCGGGTTAATCGGGAGATATCGCTTGAACATTGTAGGGGAGTCTAAAAAAGGCGTGTTAGATTTGTGCCGCATTCCATAGTACTCCGCATCGGTGTCCAGACCGACAATAGGCAAAAACAGGGCCGTTTTCACCGTTCACAACACCTCGGAAATCCTCCAGCTATTCGTCACTGATCCCGGCTCGTCCTAATGGCAGGTAAACGAACTTCATTTCGAGGTCTTCCGCAGCTTTTTTGATGATTTCGGCTGTCGGTTGCCCGAATTCTTCGCCATCCGGCCGGTTGCACATAATAGTTTTGAAACCGGATTCTTTGATCAAAGCCACATCGCTCGCGGAAATTTGTCCGCTAACGGTAAAATCTTCGGTAACTCTATGTACATGCATCGCCATCACCACACCCAAAAAAACCCGCTCCGGCGATCAAACCAGACCAGTATGTTTATTGCAACACTCTAGACGTTAAAGAATATTCACCGGCAGCTTCAAATACACTTTCCCGTTTTCTTCTGGTTCAGGCATTTGACCGGCCCGCATGTTGATCTGGATCGATGGAACGATCAGCTTGGGCATCGCCAGTTTTGCATCCCGTTCGGTCCGCATTTTGATGAACTCTTCTTCAGCTTTGCCCGCGCCAACATGTACGTTCAGCGCTTTTTGCTTAGCAACCGTTGTTTCCCATGCGAATTCATCGCGCCCCGGTGCTTTATAATCGTGACCCACAAAAATGCGTGTGTCATCCGGCAGCGCCAGAATTTTCTGGATGGAGGCGTAAAGGTCCACCGCAGAACCACCGGGGAAATCGCAACGTGCAGTGCCAAAATCAGGCATAAACAGCGCGTCCCCCACGAAAGCCGTATCGCCCACAACGTAAGTCATGCAGGCGGGCGTGTGGCCCGGCGTATGCATAATATCAACTTTCATGGTGCCGATCTCGATCGTGTCCCCATCAACGAACAGCTTGTCAAACTGCGAGCCATCACGTTGAAATTCGGTGCCCTCGTTGAAAACCTTGCCGAAGGTTTCCTGCACAACAGTGATATTCGCACCAATTCCGATCTTGCCACCAAGCTGTTCCTGAATATACGGCGCGGCGGAAAGATGATCCGCATGGACGTGGGATTCCAGAATCCACTCGACCTTCAAATCGTTTTCCCGCACATACGCGATAACTTCGTCCGCAGACGCTGTATCCGTGCGACCGTTCGAGAAATTGAAATCCAGAACTGAATCGATAATCGCAACGCTTGGGCTGTCGGGATCTTTAATCACAAACGAAACCGTGTTGGTTTCATCATCAAAAAATGCTTTTACTTCGGGTGTCATCGCGACTCTCCTCTGCGCTTTGTTAAGGGGTATATAGGGAGGGTATTTCATATTACAATAATTGAATGTGTGTTTTGCGCTAGGCCAAACCCATACACGCCCGATCAATAGTAGCGGACTACATTCCAGCACCACCTGTTAACTGGGATAACCCTTCCTTAACATAAATCACCCCTACACGGTATCGCTCATTTACCCTTCTTGGGCAAATTCAACTGGTCTTCGAGGCGCTGC